>JAJYFW010000181.1 GCA_021785335.1 Pseudomonadota bacterium | reverse complement strand
CAGCTGCGCGAACGAAACGTGGAACGCCGGCTGCCAGGCGAGGAACAGCGGCGGCAGGCAGAGCACGTAGAAATGCGAAAGGAAATGCCCGATCCCGATGAGGGTGCTGACACGTCTGTCGCGGCTCATACCGGGGACTCTGCGCGCGGCGCCGGATCGGGTCAAATACAGCCCAGCACGCAACGAGGACCAAGCATGGCGACCGACCCGACATGGCTGACCTGGGCCCGCGAGATCCAGGCGATCGCGCAGACCGGCCTTGCCTTCGAACCCAACGTCTACGACCGGGAGCGCTTCGAGCGGCTGCGCGACCTCGCGGCCGAGATCATGGCGCACCACACGGATGCCAGCGTGGGGCGCATCGTGGCGCTGTTCGCGGGCCAGCAGGGCTATGCCACGCCCAAGGTGGACGTGCGCGGCGCCGCGTTCGACGAGGCGGGCCGCATCCTGATGGTGCGGGAGGTGGCGGACGCGGGAAACTGGACGCTGCCGGGCGGCTGGGCGGACGTGAACCTCACCGCCGCCGAGAACGTGGCCAAGGAGATGCGCGAGGAGAGCGGCTACGAGGTAACCGTGCGCAAGCTCGCGGCCGCACTCGACCGCACGCGCCAGGGCCATGCCGCCGGCGTCTTCTCCTGCGTCAAGCTGTTCTACATCTGCGACATCGTGGGCGGCGAGGCGCGCACCAGCCGGGAGACGTCAGAGATCGGCTGGTTCGCGGAGGACGCGCTGCCGGCGGACCTCTCGCTCGGCCGCGTGCTGCCCGCGCAGCTCCGCCGCATGTTCGCCCACGCGCGCGACGCGGGCCTGCCGGCGGATTTCGACTGAGCCTTACCTGCGGCCGCGCCTGCCGCGCTTCTTCGGGTCGTAGCCGCCTCCGCCGGGGCCCAGGGGCTGTGGCGCGCGGTCGCCGCGGCGGATGCTTGCCGAGGGCAGCGGCGGCGGCTCGAGCCCGAGTTCCAGCGCCTCCAGCCGGCGGATCTCGTCGCGCATCCGCGCCGCTTCCTCGAACTCCAGGTTCGCGGCCGCGTCACGCATGCGCTTCTCGAGTTCGGCGATCGAGGCCTTGAGGTCCTTGCCGACCATGGAGGAGACCTTGGAGTCCGCGACCGGCGCCACCGTCACATAGTCCTGCTCGAACACGCTCTCGAGCACCTTGTCGATCTGCTTGCGGACGGATTGCGGCGTGATGTTGTGCGCCTCGTTCCAGGCGCGCTGCTTGTTGCGGCGCCGTTCCGTCTCCTCGATCGCGACGCGCAGCGAGTTGGTCATCGTGTCGGCGTAGAGGATGACGCGACCCTCGACGTTGCGCGCGGCGCGGCCGATGGTCTGGATCAGCGAGGTCTGCGAGCGCAGGAAGCCTTCCTTGTCCGCGTCCAGGATCGCGACCAGCGAGCACTCCGGGATGTCGAGCCCCTCGCGCAGCAGATTGATGCCGACCAGCACGTCGAACACGCCGAGCCGCAGGTCGCGGATGATCTCGATCCGCTCCAGCGTGTCGACATCGGAATGGAGGTAGCGGACCTTGACCCCCTGCTCGGTGAGATATTCCGTGAGATCCTCGGCCATCCGCTTGGTCAGCGTGGTGACCAGCACGCGCCCGCCGCGCGCGACCACCGTGCGGCATTCGCCCAGCAGGTCGTCCACCTGCCGCTCCACCGGGCGCACCTCCGTCACCGGGTCGATCAGGCCGGTCGGGCGGATCACCTGCTCGGCGAAGGCGCCGCCGGTGCGTTCCATCTCCCACGGCCCGGGCGTGGCCGAGACAAAGATGGTCTGCGGGCGGAACCGTTCCCATTCCTCGAATTTGAGCGGCCGGTTGTCGATGCAGGAGGGCAGGCGAAAGCCGTATTCCGCGAGCACGGATTTGCGCGCGTGGTCGCCGCGCTCCATGCCGCCCACCTGCGGTACCGTCACGTGGCTCTCGTCCACGATCAGCAGCGCGTTCTCCGGCAGGTATTCGAACAGCGTCGGCGGCGGCTCGCCGGCGTTGCGCCCGGAGAGGTAGCGCGAATAGTTCTCGATCGACTTGCAGGAGCCCGTGGTCTCCATCATTTCGATGTCGAACTGCGTGCGCTGGCCGAGCCGCTCCGCCTCCAGCAGCTTGCCCTGCGCGTTGAATTCGGCGAGGCGCTCCCGGAGCTCCTCCTTGATGCCGGTGATCGCCTGCAGCAGCGTCGGGCGCGGGGTCACGTAGTGGCTGTTGGCGTAGATGGTGACCTCGCCGAGCGAACCCGCGACCTCGCCGGTCAGCGGGTCGAACTCCGCGATGCCCTCGATCTCGTCGCCGAACAGCGACACGCGCCAGGCACGGTCCTCGTAATGCGCGGGAAAGATGTCGACGCTGTCGCCGCGCAGGCGGAACGTGCCGCGCTGAAAGGCGGCGTCGTTGCGGCGGTACTGCAGGTCGACCAGCGCGCGCGCCAGCGAATCGCGCTCGATCCGCCCGCCGGCCTCGAGCTTGACCACCATCTTGGCGTAGGTCTCGACAGAGCCGATGCCGTAGATGCAGGAGACCGAGGCGACGATCACGACATCGTTGCGTTCCAGCAACGCCTGCGTCGCCGCGTGGCGCATGCGGTCGATCTGCTCGTTGATCTGCGCATCCTTCTCGATATAGGTGTCGGTGCGCGGGACGTAGGCCTCCGGCTGGTAGTAGTCGTAGTAGCTGACGAAATATTCCACCGCGTTGTCGGGGAAGAACCCCTTCATCTCGCCATAGAGCTGTGCCGCCAGCGTCTTGTTGGGCGCCAGGATCAGCGCCGGGCGCTGCACCGCCTCGATCACCTTGGCCATGGTGAAGGTCTTGCCGGAGCCGGTGACGCCGAGCAGAACCTGATCGCGCTCCTCGGCGCGCAGGCCCTCCACGAGCGTCCTGATCGCCTGCGGCTGGTCGCCGTTGGGCTCGTAGGGGGAGACCACGCGCAGCTTCTTGCCGCCGGAGCGCACCGGCTGCTTCTGCGGCGTGAACAGGACGGGCGAGGGCCGGGTGAGGACCTGCGACATCGCCCCTATGTAGGGGCTCGCCCGAGCGCCCGCCAGCCGATATCGCGGCGGCAGAACCCGTCCGCCCAGACCACCTTGTCGACCGCGGCATAGGCCGCGCGCGCCGCCTCCGCGAGCGTCGCCCCGGTCGCGGAGACCGCGAGCACCCGCCCGCCGGATGCGACCACCGCGCCATCCTTCGTCGCCGTGCCGGCATGGAAGACCTGCACGCCCGGCACCGCGCCGGCAGCCTCCAGCCCCGTGATCGCGCCGCCCGTGGCCGGCTTGCCGGGATAGCCGCGCGCGGCCATCACCACCGTCATCGCCGCCTCGGAAGACCAGCGCACATCGTAATGCGCGAGCTCGCCGTCCATCGCCGCGAGCAGCGCCGCCAGCAGGTCGGAGCGCAGGCGCAGCATCAGCACCTCGCATTCCGGGTCGCCGAAACGGACGTTGAACTCGATAAGCTTCGGTCCTTCCGCGGTCAGCATGAGCCCCGCGAACAGGATGCCGCGGAACGGCGCGCCGCGCCGCGCCATCTCGGCGAGCGCCGGGCGCACGATGCGCTCCGTCGCCGCCTGCTCCAGCGCCGGTGTCAGCGCCGGCGGCGGACCATAGGCGCCCATGCCGCCGGTGTTGGGGCCGGTATCGCCCTCGCCCACCGCCTTGTGGTCCTGCGCCGCGCCGAAGGCGATCGCGTGCTCGCCGTCGCACAGCGCGAACAGGCTCGCCTCCTCGCCGACCAGCCGCTCCTCCAGCACCAGCTCGCGCCCGGCGGCGCCGAGCCTTCCCGCCTCCATGAAATCGCCGATCGCGGCCTCGGCTTCCGCGTGCGTCGCCGCGACCACCACGCCCTTGCCGGCGGCGAGCCCGTCCGCCTTCACCACCGGCGGCGCCGGCAGCGTCGCGAGATACGCGCGCGCGGCGGCGGCGTCGCTGAAGCGACGCCAGGCGGCGGTGGGAATGCCGGCCGCGTCGCATACCTGCTTGGTGAAGGCCTTGCTGCCCTCGAGCCTGGCCGCCGCGGCGCTCGGCCCGAAGCAGCGAACGCCCGCCGTCTCCATCGCGTCCACGATCCCGGCGACGAGCGGCCCTTCCGGTCCCGGCACGACGAGGTCGATCGCCTCGCGCTGCGCGAGCGCGACGAGCCCGGGAATGTCGTCCACGCTCCCGGGCACGCAGGTCGCGACCGCGGCGATGCCGGGGTTGCCCGGCACGCAGTAGAGCGCCGTCAGCAGCGGGCTCGCCGCCAGCTTCCAGCACAGCGCGTGCTCACGCGCGCCGCCGCCAACCACCAACACCCGCATCCGTGGCGCTCCTTTCAGCAGCACCGGCGCCTAGCATAGACTGGTGCCATGGACGACCCCGGCCCGAACGTTCCCGAGTTCTCGGTCAGCGAAATCTCCGGCGCCATCAAGGCGACGCTGGAGGGCGCGTTCGGCCGCGTGCGCGTGCGCGGCGAGGTGACGGAGGTGCGGCGCTATGCCTCCGGCCACACGTATTTTTCGCTCAAGGACGAGGGCGGCAAGCTCGCGGCGATCCTGTGGAAGGGCCAGGCCGCGCGTGCCGGGCTGAAGCCCGAGGACGGAATGGAGGTGATCGCCACCGGGCGCATCACCGCCTACGGCGACCGCTCCACCTACCAGATCATCGTCGAGCGGCTGGACTATGCCGGCGCCGGCGCGCTGCTTGCGCGCATCGAGGCGCTGCGGGCGAAGCTGGCCGGCGAAGGGCTGTTCGACAGCGAGCGCAAGCGCGCGCTGCCGCTGCTGCCGGATGTCGTCGGCGTCGTCTCCTCCGAGCAGGGGGCGGTGATCCAGGACATCCGCACCACCATCGCGCGGCGCTTTCCCCGCCACATCCTGCTCTGGCCGGTGCCGGTGCAGGGCGAGGGCGCGGCGGAGAAGATCGCGGCGGCCATCCGCGGCTTCGACGCCTTGCCGCACGACGGGCCGATCCCCCGCCCGGACGTGCTGATCGTCGCGCGCGGTGGCGGCAGCCTCGAGGATTTGATGGCGTTCAACGACGAGGATGTCGTGCGCGCCGCCGCCGCGTGCTCCATCCCGCTGATCTCCGCCGTCGGCCACGAGACGGACACGACGCTGATCGACTTCGCCTCCGACCGCCGCG
>JAJYFW010000180.1:306-5134 GCA_021785335.1 Pseudomonadota bacterium | reverse complement strand
CCGCGCGCACATCCGCGTGCAGCCCCGCATCGATGGTGAGGTGCATGTCCGCCCCCGGCACGCCCGGCTGGCGGCTCAGCTTGCGTACCACGCGCCCGAGCGAATCCACCTCGAGCTGCTCCACCCCCGCCGTCCCGCGCAGGCTCGCCTCGCCATAGGCCTCGAGCCCGGTGCGCCCGATGCGCATCCCCGGCAGCGCCAGCTGCGGGTCGAGCTTCACGTCCTGCTGGTTCGGCCGCGCCACATACCCCACCGTGTGCGCGAGCAGCCGCCCATAGGGATAGACCCGGCTGTGCCCGACATCGACGATGACGCCCGGCAGGTCCGGCGCGTTCACCTCGATCTTCGCCATCTCCTCCCAGGTCAGGAAGGCGCGCAGCGTCACCGGCACGAAGCGCCGCTGCTGGAACACGTCGCGCATGATCCGCTTCCGCTCGGCCGGCGTGAGCCCGATGATGCGCTCGAACGCATCGAGCGTCGCGCGCACGTTGCGCGTCTCCCCGGCGATCAGCGAGGCGCGCCACACCTGCCGGTTGTCCGCGACCGGCGCGCCGAAGCGGTCGAGGATGCGCCCGCGCACCGGCGCGATCAGCCTGGCCGAGATGCTGTTGTTGTTCGCCATGGTGCGATAGCGCCTGGCGTCCACCACCTGCATCTGCCACAGCCGCTCCGCGAGGAGCCCGAACGCCGCGAACTGCACGCCGCCGATGATCAGCGCCCGCCGCGCGAAGACGGAGGAACGCCGCTGCTCGCGCTTAGGCATGGCGCGGCTCGGCCAGCGTGCGGTGCGCGCGCGAGAGCGGGAAGGCGAGCACCGGATAGAGCCCGGCCGCGATCATCGCCGCCGCCACCGCCGGCGTCGCCGACAGCAGCCGCATGGTCAGCGCCATGGTGCCGAGCCAGGTCGCGACTGAGGCCGCGGCGGCGCAGGAGGCGAACGCCATCCACACCCGCACGAACCCCTGCTTCTCCAGAATCCGCCGCAGCTTCAGCGCCACGCCCTGCACCGCGAGCAGCACCAGGATGTCGATCCCCAGCGGCGCCTGCCCCAGCAGGTCGCACAACAGCCCGAGGACGAACACCACCAGCGGCGGCACCGAGGCGGGTCTGAACACGGTCCAGAAGAACACGCAGGTGAACGCGACCGCGAGCCGCAGTTCCGCCGCGGCCGGCAGCCCCACCGGGGCGGAGATCAGCAGCAGCCCCAGCGCCGTGCTCGCGGCGGGGAAGGCGGCGCGCCCGGCCGCGTCCAGCCGGCTCGCCAGCGTCGGCGCCGGGCGAATTCCAGGCAGCCGGTCGGTCATTCCCGCCCGGTCCGTCCCTTATCGGCCATTCCTTTCGCGCGCCCGCTCATGGCGGGCCGACGCGATGCCGCCGCGCCGCCTTCTCTGGCGCCACCGTGGTCAGCGAGCCGAAATTGAACAGCCGGATGATGTCGAGCCGGTCGAGCCGCGCATCCGGCAGCACCTCGGCGACATGCGCGCGCGAATAATGCACCGTCCCCACCGGCAGGTCCGCCGGGAACACGCCGCCCGCGGCGCTCGTCACCACCCGCTCGCCCTCGCGCGGCACCACGCCCTGCGGCCAGAAGGTCAGCTTCGGCATCGACGTGTTGGTGCCCACCATCAGGGCCGGCGCGTGGCTGCCCACCAGCATCACCGGCACGCGGCTGTTGAGGTCGGTGATCAGCAGCACGCGGGCACTGCGCGCGCCCACCTCGGTGACGCGCCCCACCAGCCCGCCGCCATCGAGCGCGATGTCGCCCTTGTGCACGGTATGCCCGCGCCTGAGCGCCACCAGCACCGCGTGCGCATAGAGCCCGCTGGTGTCGGCCACGATCGGCGCGGTGACGAAGGTCGCGGGCCGCGGCGGCATCCAGTGCAGCTGCGCCTCCAGCTCGCGGTTGCGCAACGCCAGCGCCTCGGCGACGCGCTGCCAGCGCAGCAGCCGGTCGTTCTCCTGCCGCAGCCGCACGTTCTGCGCCTGCACGTCGAGCAGCCCGCGCACCCAGCCAATGCTGTCCTGTGCCCGCATCAGCGGCTTCGCCATCGCCCCGTAGATCGGCGCCAGCGCGTCATCCAGCGCCACGCGCAGGCGCATCTCCAGCAGCGTGTCGGCCTTGCCCACCAGCACCAGGGCGAAAGCCACGGCCATCAGCACCGGCAGCGTCAGCCGCGACAGCGCCTGGCGCATCTGAATGGAGAGTCGGATCACCGCGCCTAGTTACGCCCCCCCGCCTTTGATTCCAAGGAACCTCGCCGTCCCCGCAACGGCGACTCCGCCATGCGGCCGGCGCGGTCAGTCCGCCGCGTCCGTCGCCTCCGGGATCACGAACGGCCCGCCCGGCAACGGCGCGCCATCGGTCTCGCGCAGCACCTCGACGACGCTGCCTGGCGCCAGTCCCGGCAGCTCGATCTCGAACCCGTGCCGCCCGAACCCGTGCCCGGCGGCCGCGAGGTCGGCGCGGTAGGCATTGGCCAGCACGCGCCCCACCAGTTCGCCGTCGGCCAGGACGAGCAGCGTCACCGGCCGCGTGTTGCGCCCGTCATGCCGCGCCCAGCCGCACACGCAGCCAGGCGCCAGCCGGTCCAGATGTCCCACCAGCACCTCCCGCGCGCGCGTCATCTCCGCCCGCGGCGTGATCGTCCGCGCCAGGATCGGATGCGTCATCATGCCCATGCGCGCCCCCTCACGCCGCCCGCGGCAGCCTGGCGGCCGCCAGCAGCGCCCCGTCGGCGGTCCGCCGGACCTCGATCGGCGCACCGAGCCCGCCCGCGACCCGCGCCGGCAGCCGTGCCGAGAACCCGTGCCGCCCGCTGCCGAACCCGGCCCGCGCCAGGTCGGGGCGGAAGCGGTTGGCCAACACCAGCCCCAGCTTGCGCCCGCCCGCCAGCACCGAGAGGCAGACTGGCGCCTCGGGGTGGTGCTCGTCGCGCGCCCAGCCCTCGATGCGCGCCACGTCCTCCTCGAACGCACAGGCGTCGAGCGCGCCGGAGAGCACCCCCGGCGCCGGCGCCTCGAACCCGCCGATCCCTGCCCGTGCCTCGATCCGCCGGCGCAGCGCCTCCAGCGCGAACCCATGCTCCACCTTGGGCGCGCGCGGGCCGCCCTCGGCGCCGCGTCCGTGCCAGGTGCCCGCATTGTCGAACCTGCCGCGGCTGTCCTCGTCGCGGAAACTCTCCGCCGTCGCTCCCTCCGCCAGCAGGATCTCGTGCCGGCCGAGCTCCACGTGCAGGTACTCGATCGCGCCCCGCGGCACTTCCTCGACGATGGACACCCCGTTCACGAGCAGCATCGCCGGCACCAGCATGCCCTCGGCATACATCGCGTGGAGCGGCGAAACGCGCAGGTCCCGCCGCGGCACGCCAGGCCCGAGCGAGCCGGCGCGGAACAGGATCGGGTGCAGCATCGGCGAGCCGGCGACCTGCTCCGCGTCGTACCGCCGGCGGCCGATCCAGCGGATCTCCGCCGCGAGCCCGTCCGCGGTGAGCAGCGCGTCGCCCTCCGACAGCGTCTCGATCGGCACCTCCCCGCGCGGCGTCGCGAGCCTGGTGCCGCGCAGATAGCAGGCAGCGCTCAGCGTGCCGTTCGTCAGCGTGACGGTGCTGCCGCCGAGCCCCGGCGCCAGCGACACGCTGGTCAGCGTCACGCCGCCGATGACCGCGCTGTAGGTGCCGTTGCCGTTGCTGGTCAGCGTGCCGCTGCCGGACCGCCCGACGGTGATCGCGTCGCCGACGTTCAACCCCACGATCGGCGCGGCGATGGTGCCGGAGTACTGCGCGATGTCGAGGGTGTTGCCCGTGCCCACCAGCGTGAAGCTCGAGCCGACGGCCGGGGCCGTCACCCGCAGCGCGCCGCCGTTGCTGACGACGAAGGAGAGGGTGCTGCCGCCCACCGCCAGCGCCGGCCCGCTCGTGCCGTTCACCGAGCCGCCGTCCACCACCACCGTGCCGTTGCCGGCCACCCCGCTCGAGACCGAAAGCGTCCCCTCGACCGAGAGCGTCCCGTCCACCGTGAGCGTGGTCGCCACCGAGGCAGCGCCGCCCGCGGCGATGTCGAGGCTGCCGCCCGGGGCAATCGTCACGTTGCCGCTGGCCGAGAAGCTGCCGCCGACCTCGACCAGCCCGGCATCGTAGCCGCCGGTGCTCCAGGTCATCTGCCCGGCATCGTCGAGCGTGGTGCCCGCGTAGAGCGTCACCCCGGCATAGTTGGAGAGGCTGCCGTCGTTGATGAGCGTCACCGCCTCGGTGCCGCCCGCCGCCCCGAGCACGAGCGGGTTCGCCGCCTCCTGCTGCCCGGACTGGATCACCACCAGCACCGGGCTCGTGCCGGTCTGGGCGATGTCCGCGCTCTGATAGCTTTGCGGCACTTTTCCGCCGGCCCAATTGCCGCCGGTGGACCACAAGGTGCCGTTGCCGCCGATCCAGTTGACCATGAAGGGGTGACCTGACCTGCCGTTCGCTGCGAACCGCGGTCGAGCCGGCAAAAGCCGGATCCGCCGCGTCACCCCGCGACGGTGTTAACCGTTCGTCAGCCCTCTTGGCAAGTCAAATCTCGTCGAGGGAGACGCAGAAACAGACTACGCCCCGCGGTTTTTGCTGCAAATCCCGCCGGCCGCGCACCCGGATCACCCTCCGGGAAGCGTCTCGGGCACCCGTCAGTACATCGAGGTGAGCACGTTCCGCAGGCGCTTCATCTCCTCGAGCGCGCGCCCGGTGCCGAGCGCCACGCATTGCAGCGCGTCCTCCGCCACCACCACGGAAAGCCCCGTCGCGTCGCGCAGCACCTGGTCGAGCCGGTAGAGCAGCGCCCCCCCGCCGGTGAGCAC
>JAJYFW010000180.1:0-296 GCA_021785335.1 Pseudomonadota bacterium | reverse complement strand
CTCGACGATCTGCCCCACGGGCTCGGCCAGGCTCTCGGAAATGGAGCTCTGGTCCACCACCACCTCGCGCGGCACGCCGTTCATCAGGTCGCGCCCCTTCACCTCGCGCAGCGGCGAGGCCTCGCCCTCGTAGGGCGGCGCCGCGGCGCCGATCTCGATCTTCAGCCGCTCCGCCGACCCTTCGCCGATCAGCAGGTTATAGTTGCGGCGGATGTAGGAGATGATCGCCTCGTCCATCTTGTCGCCGCCCACGCGCACGGACCGCGCATAGACGATCCCGCCGAGCGAGATCACCG
>JAJYFW010000179.1 GCA_021785335.1 Pseudomonadota bacterium | reverse complement strand
CCGTCGACAAGGCGATCGCGCAGCACAACTGGGGCAACCTGCCGCGCCCGGAGATCCGCCTGCGCGGCCAGCCCCGCAACGAGGCGAAGCCCAGCCTGCTGTGGGACGGCGAGTGGGAGATCACCTATGTCACCTTCCGCGACATGGGGGCCGCGTTCATGGTGGCGCTCATCGGCATCTACATCCTCGTCGTGGCCCAGTTCGGCAGCTTCAAGCTGCCGCTGGTGATCCTGACACCGGTGCCGCTGACGCTCATCGGCATCCTGCCCGGCCATTGGCTGTTCAACGCGCCGTTCACCGCCACCTCGATGATCGGCTTCATTGCCCTTGCCGGCATCATCGTGCGCAACTCGATCCTGCTGGTGGATTTCGTCCGCCACGGTGCCGCCCCCGGAAAGACCCTGCGCGAGGTGCTGCTCGACGCCGGCGCGATCCGCTTCCGCCCCATCCTGCTCACCGCCCTCTCGGCGATGATTGGCGCGGCGACCATCCTCACGGACCCGATCTTCCAGGGCCTCGCCATCTCGCTCCTGTTCGGCCTCGCTTCCTCGACGCTGCTCACGGTGCTGGTGATCCCGGCGATCTACGTCGTCCTCCGCGACCCGGACCAGCGCATGGGCTGACCCGCCGCGCGCCCGCCGCTACCGGCGGGCGGCGGACTGCCGGTTCCAGGTGAAGGCGAAGATCCGCCCGTCGCCCGCGACGTAGAGCCGTCCGCCCGCGACCACTGGCGTGACGAAGTGGCGCAGCCCGGGAAGGACGGTGTCGCCGGTGTAGACCGCCTGGCCGGTGTCCCCGCGAAAACCGTGCAGCCGGTTGTCGCCCTCGGCACCCACGAACCAGATGACGGGGTCGTCCCCGCGCTCCGCCGTGGTCACGATGGGAATGCCGCCGCCATGAACGGGCGCGCACCACATCGGTCGCATGCCGCCATCGCTCACCGCGAGCCCCACCAGCGCCGTCGCCTCGTGCCCCGCGGGACAGATCGCGTCCGGCGCGCGGAACGCCACCACCGTCCGCCCCCCCTCCCGATAGACCGCGGGCGCCGTGATGATCGGGCCTCCCGCCACGCGCCGCACCGCGACCGCCCCGCCGATGCCGCCGAGATTGCCGCGATCCAGCAGGTAGGCCTTGCCGTCCTTGCCCAGGGCCATCAGCCGGCGTGCCCCGTCCGGCATGGTCAGCGGCAACGGCTCCGTGCCGCCGAGATCGAGGTCGAGGTCGTCGAGATGGGCGAAATTCTGTGGCGCGAAGCTGTCCCTTGGGTCGGTCGTGTGCGCCAGCGCCGGCGTCTCGCGGAACACGCTCACCCCGTCATCCCACCCGATCGCCGTCGGCGCGCGCTCGGTGTTGCCGGTCGCGAAGAACAGGTGTCCGCCCGCCACGCTGATCCCGCCAGGCGCCCACACCCCCCCCTTCAGCCCCCGCGTCATCCACACGGCCGCGAGCCGCGGCGGCGCGGTGTCCAGGCCGAGCACCATGCCGTGGTACCACCCGCAATCGCCCGCGAACCCGCCAAACGCGACGAACACGCGCCCGCCGATCAGCGCCAGCGCCGCGCGCTGCTGCTGGTTGCGCTCGACGAACTCGAGCCCCCGCGCCGCCAGCGCCTTGCGCACGTCGACCGGCCATCCGGGCAGCGTCGCCCCGTTCGAGAGCGCGAGGCCGAAGACCTCCTGCCGCGGCCCACCCGGCCCGCCGATCATCGCGTCGAGATAGAGTGCCCCCGCGCGCGGATCGATGACCGGCGTGCCGGTGATGCCCACGGGATCGACATTGGTGCACGGGAACTTGGTCGACGGCAGGGCCACGCCGAGATGCCGCCGCCAGATTGTCCGCCCGGTGCCGGCATCGAGCGCCACGACCTCGTTGCTCTCGGTCACCACGATCAGCCGCGCCGCCGCCCCGTTGCCCGGGTTCCACACCAGCGGCTGCGCATAGACATGCCCCGGCACCCGGCCATCGAACCCCGCGTCCGGCGCCATCCGCGCCGCCGCCTGCCAGGTGAGCCCCGGCGCCACGTAGTGTCCGCTGCGCGCCGCGTCGGCGTGATAGGTCGTGACCGAGCCACCCGCCTGTCCGAAGCCGGGCGCTCGTCCGAAGCCCGGCGCTTGTCCGAAGCCCGGCGGGGCCGACGCGACAAGCGCGAGCGCGAGCAAACCCCCAAACCTCGCGGCGCGACCCCGATGCGATTGTGCATGCATCACGTCACCTCCCGGTTGCTGGTCGGCCGGGGAAACCTCGCGCCACGTCCACGACAAAACGGCGCGCGCGAAAACGAAACGGCCATCGCACCATGCGCACGAGCGGCCACGCTGTCACTGATGTCGATCAATTGCCCGGCGCCGCGCCGTCCCGCGCTCAGCCCGCGGCGAACGTCTGGTAGATATCGTCCTCCTGCGCCGAGTGGATGCGCACGATCTGCGCGAGTGACTCGATCAGCCGCTGCGCGTCGCGCACCAGGTAGCGGTCGGCCCGCTCCGCCGGCAGGTCCTCCGCCAGCCGGTCCAGCAGCCGTGCCAGGTGCAGGATCTCCCGGTGCGCCCGGCTCACCGCCGCGAGGCTGATGCCATCCGCCTCGCTGGCCGAAAGCAGGCGCTGCATCGTCCCCTCGTCCTCGCGCTCATGCGCCACGATGTGCTGGCGCACCAGCGCGTTCGCCTCGGCGATCAGCGCCACCGCGCGCTCCTCCGGCGCGTCGTCCAGTTCGTCCGCGATCCCGCGCAGCGCGTCGAGGCTCGCCCCCAGCGCCTCGTGGTCGCGCCGCAACGCGCGCCCCGTCGCTTCCGGCAACGCCGCGCGCACGCGCCGCCGGGCCGGCCGCAACGCCCTGAGCGCGTTCACGATCACCACCACGTCGATCACTTCCTGCACGATCGCCGCCGGCACCGGCGCCAGCCACCCCACCGCCGCCGCCAGCATCGCAAGCCCGGAAAGCCCCATCCCGGCCAGGATGCTTTCCACCGCGACCCGCCGCGCCCGCCGCGCGATCAGGATCGCCTCGCCCACGCGGTCGATCTCATCGGCCAGGATCACCGCGTCCGCCGCCTCCGATGACGCGCTCGCCCCGCGCGCCCCGAGCGCGATCCCCACATCCGCCGCCGCCAGCGCCGGCGCGTCGTTGATGCCGTCGCCCACCATCGCCGTCGTCTGGCGCTGCTGCTCGAAGCGCACCGCGTCCACCTTGTCGGACGGCACCCGGTCCGCCAGCACCTGGTCGAGGTCGAGCGCCGCCCCGATCGTCTCCGCCGTCTCCGCCCGGTCGCCCGTCACCATCAGCACGCGGCCCACCCCCGCCTCGCGCAGCGTGCGGATCGCCCGCGGCGCATCCGCGCGCAGCTCGTCGGCCAGGAGCAGCGCGCCCACGGGCCGTTCGTCCACCGCAACGAACACGGTGAGCGCGGAGCGCCACGCCGCCCGCCGCAGCGCCCGCACCACCCACCCGAGGCTGCGCGCCTCCACCGGCAGCAGCGTCACCGCGCCCGCCGTGACCGCCCGCCCGCCGACGGCCCCGCGCAGCCCCGTGCCCATCGTCTCGCGCGCATGCTCGGGCAGGGACAGCGCCAGCCCGCGTTCGGCGGCGCTCCTCACGATCACGTCCGCGACCACGTGGTGCGAGGCCTGCTCCAGCGACGCCGCGAGCCGCAGCACCTCCTGCGCGTCCTCCCCCGGCGCCGTCTCGATCGAGAGCAGCCGCGCGCCCCCCACCGTCAGCGTGCCGGTCTTGTCGAACAGCACCGTTTGCACCCGCGCGAGCTTCTCCAGCGCACCGCCGCCCTTGACCAGGATCCCGCGCCACGCCGCCTGCGCCACCCCCGCGATGAACGCCACGGGTGCCGCGAGAATGAGCGGGCAGGGGGTCGCCGCCACGAACACCGCGAGCCCCCGCAGCGGGTCGCCCGAGGCGAGCCACGCCGCCAGCGCCACCACGACGGTCGCCGGCAGCAGCACGAGCGCGAAACGATCGGCGAGCCGCACCAGCGGCGCCTTCGTCGCCTGGGCCGCCGCGACCATCTTCACGATGCCGGCATAGGTGCTGTCCGCCGCCAGCGCCGTCGCGCGCAGGTCGAACGCCTGGCCGGCATTCACCACGCCGCTCGCCACCGCGCCGCCCTTCGCGCGCACCACCGCGATCGCCTCGCCGGTCAGCGTCGCTTCATCCACCACGGCCTGCTCGCTCGTGACGACGCCATCCACCGGCACGATCTCGCCGCCGCGCACCAGCAGCCGGTCGCCGACCTCGACCGCCTCCACCGGTACATCCGCGATGCCCCCGTCCGCATAGCGGTGCGCCACCCGCGGCGCCCGGTCCGCCAGCGCGCGCAGGTTGCGCTCCGCCCGCGCCACCGCAAGGTCCTCGAGCATCGTGCCGCCCGCGTACATCAGCGCCACCACCGCGCCAGCGAGCGGCTGGCCCAGCAGCACCGCCCCCAGCATCGAGATCAGCGCGATGATATCGACGCCGAGCCTCCCCGCCAGCAAATCGCGCACGATCGCAAGCAGCAGCCCCGCCGCGACCGGCAGCGTGGTCAGCGTCCACAGAATGCCCGCGAGCCCCGCCAGGCCCGCGCCATGCGCCACCAGCCCCGCCGCCAGCCCCACGACCGCGATGGCGATCAGCGCACGATGCAGCACCCGTTCGAACGACACGCGCCACCTTCCGCAAACCGCGCCGACCATCCGCCGCGGCGCAGGGATCCACATTGAACCAGATCAAGCGCGGAGGCGCGAGCGCCACCCATGCGCTGCTGAATCCTATTGATCCAGCGCAATGCCCGGTGCCACCGTCCCCGCGCAGGATGCCCGCGAGCCGGGGGAAGCAATGACAACCGAAACCGCCGCGCAGTTCACCGTCAGCTTCACGCGCTACATCGACGCGGACGGCCACCCGACCGGCCCCCTGCCGGATTTCGCCGCGCCGGCCGCAAACCTGCTCCCCCTCTATCGCGCCATGGTGCTCACCCGTACCTTCGACGCGAAGGCGGTGGCACTGCAGCGCACCGGCCGCCTCGGCACCTTCGCCTCCTCGCTCGGCCAGGAGGCCGTCGGCGTCGGCGCCGCCAGCGCCATGGCGCCAGGCGACGTGCTGCTCCCCTCGTTCCGCGACCAGTCGGCACAGCTCTGGCGCGGCGTCACG
>JAJYFW010000178.1 GCA_021785335.1 Pseudomonadota bacterium | reverse complement strand
CCGGCCGGTCCCGTCTCGTGACCGCCATCCGCCACCGCATCCCGCGTTGCCTGTCTCGGAGTCCGCTATGCGCCTGACCACCATCCTCCCGCTCACCGCCGGCGTGCTGCTGCTGTTCGGTTGCGCCAACAAGGCCCATGCGCCGGTCGCGCAGGCTGCGCTGCCGGTCGGCCACATCGACGCGCCGCCAGCCCCCTATTGCGCCAAGCCGCCGGAGCTCGCCGCGATCGACGTGGAGGGGCTGAAGAGCCGGCTCATGGTCACCGCCCTCTCGTGCGACGCGAGCTCCAAGTACAACGCGTTCATCCGCCGCTACCAGCCGACGCTCGCCGCGGATGCGAAGACGCTCGCCGCCTATTTCCGCCGCAACTACGGCAACTCCGCCCAGGCCGAGCACGACAGCTACATCACGGCGCTGGCCAACGCGCAGAGCGAGATCGGCACGCAGGAGGGGGTGACGTTCTGCCAGCAGAACATCGGCCGCTTCACCGACGTGCTGTCGCTGAACTCGCCCGCGCAGCTCGCCACCTACGCGCAGGCCAAGCCGATCGACCAGCCCTACAAATTCGCCCTCTGCCACTGATCGGCGGCGACCGCGCACCGCCGCTTCCCGCGGCGTCGGGCAACAACGAAAAAGGGCGCCGCAAGGGCGCCCTTTCCCGTTCCGGCGAAATCCTCGCCGTTACTTCAGGATGATCTCCACGCGGCGGTTCTGCGGCTCGCGCACGCCCGGCGCCGTCGGCACCAGCGGATGCGTCATGCCGAAGCCCTTCACGTAGATGATGTCCTTGGGCACGCCGTCGCGCACCAGCTCGGCGGCGACCGCGTCGGCGCGGCGGACCGAGAGGCCCATGTTGTAGGCGGCAGTACCGGAGAGGTCGGTGTAGCCGTTGGCCTCGATCTTCGTCGTCTTCACCCGCGTCGAGGCCTGCGCCGCCTCGGCGATGATCTGCCGCGCACGCGTCGTCAGCGTCGCCTTATCCCAGTCGAAGAACACCAGGTAGGTGCGGGCCGGTGCCGGCGCCGGGGCCGCGGCCGGCGTCGGGGCGGGCGGCGGGGGCGGCGGGGCCGCGTTGAACGCGTAGCGCACGCCGATCAGGACCGAATGATGCAGCGCGTTGTCGATCTTGATCGAGGTGCCCGCCGCGGTGCCCGCATAGGTCGGGCTGTTGAGCACGTCCATGAAGCGGTACTCGGCGGTGAGCGAAAGGCCCGGCGCACCGCTGATCGGGAACGCGGCGCCGACGATGCCCTGCACGCCCAGCCCGCCCTTGGTCGTCGTGTCGGCGCTGACCGTGCCGATATGCGCGGCGGTCAGCGTCTCGGCCTCGTAGCCCACGCCCACGCCGACGTACGGGTAGATCCAGTTCGCGCCGACGTCGAAATCATACAGGGCGTTGGCCATCACGCCCCACGTGCGCATGTGACCGCCGCCGAACGGCGATCCGGAATGCAAGCCGTTGTCGCGGAAATTCGCCTCGATCTCCGCGCGCAGCCCGTTGCCGAAGCCCCAGCCGACGGAGCCGACAACGATCGGGCCGAGTTCGGTGTTGAAGTTGCCGCTGGAGGCGGAGGGAGTGGCGGTCGCCTTGAGCTTCTGCAGATAGTTGATGCCGAGGCCGCCGCCGATATAGAGCCCGTTCACGGGCTGCGCCATCGCAACCGCAGGAACGGCCAGGATGCTCGCGGCGAGCAGCATGGAACGCGTGTTCATGAATTTCTCCGTTCGTTGTCGGCGCATGGGGGCAGGCGCCTGAGGCCGGTCCGGCCCCGAATCCACAAAAAGGAATTAGCTTCAACCCGGGTTTGCCGCCAGTGCGGACACGGAACTGCCGCCATTCACCAGGGCGGCTGTGGCGCCCGCGCAACACTATGTGGCGAGCCTGTCAGGTCACAATCCGCCCCTCGAACGGCAACACGAGGTCCGGTGCCTCCATCTCGATCACCCACAGGTCGGGGTCGCGCCCCGTCTGGCGCGCGATATAGGCGTCGGCCTCCGCCTCGCCGAGCGGCTCCGCCCTGATTGCCCGCATCCACGCCGGCTCGCCTTCCGGGCCGGTGATGCGGGAAAAAACCGCCAGCCCCTGCCGCCCGCGCAGCACCACCAGGATGCCGCCCGCGTCCGGGTCGCCCCTGTGCAGCACCACGCCGTTGAGTCCCGCGCGCAGCGTCGCCTGCACCCAGATCGAGGTCTTCAGCCGGGCTGTCATGGGGCCGGCGCCGTGCTATGGGGCCGCTCATGAAGCAGATGAGCGAAGCGCAGCGCGCCTACGAGGCGAAGCGCGCGGCGAAGGCCGGAATGACCCTTGAGAAATGGCTCGCGTCCAAGGAGAAGGAACGGGAGGCCGCCCAAAGGGCCGCCGAGCCGGAAAAGCGGGAAAAGCCGAAGAAGCCCGGCCTGTTCTCGCGTCTGCTGGAACGCGCGCATAAGCCTCTCTAGCCTGCCCGAAGCCCGCTGTCGCGCGTCCGGCGCCGCGTCGCTGGCCGCGCACGCCGACTGGAGCGTCGATGCAGGCAAGCGCTGGATGGCGGTCGCCCGCCGCGACGCAAGGGGTTGGCTGCTCGGCCCGCCCGAACCCGTGGGCGAACCCGCCACCCTCCTGGACCGGTTGCGCGCCCGCGCCGGCGGCGGCGCCGTGGCTCTCGGCCTCGACCTGCCGCTCGGTCTGCCCGCCGGCTACGCCGCCCGCCACGCGCGCGAGCCGGATTTCGTTGCCTTCCTGAAAGCCCTCGCCGGCCGCCCTGATTTCTTCCACGTCTGCGAAACGTTGGAGGAGGTCTCGCCCGGCCGCCCCTTCTACCCCCGCGTCGGCCGGGCCGGCATGACGCGCGCTTCCCACGCCGCCGCCCTCGGCATCCCGGCGCTTGGCCGCGCCTGCGACGCCGCGACCGGCGCGCGCCCCGCCGGGGCGCCCCTGTTCTGGACGCTCGGCGCGAACCAGGCCGGCAAGTCCGCCCTCTCCGCGTGGCGCGAGATGCTCATCCCCGCGCTGCTCTCCCCGGCGCCGCCGCGCCTCTGGCCCTTCGAGGGCGGCTTCCGCGCGCTGCTCGCAAGCTGTGACAAGGCCGGGGGCGCCGTCGTCCTCGCCGAGACCTACCCCGCGGATGCCATGGTCCAGCTCGGCGTCCGCCGCCAGGGCAGCAAGCGCCGCCAGCAGGACCGCGCGGCGATGGCGCCCTCGATCCGCACAGCCATGCGCCGCCTCGCCGTCCGCCCCGCCCGCGCGCTGACGCAAGCCCTCGGGGACGGCCTCGGTGCCGACGCCGCCGGCGAGGACCGTTTCGACTGCATTCTGGGCGCACTCTGCGTCATCGCCGTCGCCGACGGCGCGCAGCCCGACCACATCCCGGCGGATCCCGCCATCCGGCGCTGGGAGGGCTGGGTGCTGGGGCAGGGGACGTGAGGCCGGGCGGCGCTTCCGCCCGTCGAAACCTCAACGGATGCTCACGCTCGCTGCCAGGGCCGCCCGAAAACCGCTCTCCAGCGCCGGATGCAGCAGCCACGCCCTCCCGGCCAGCGCCACCGGCTTCGGCCCCACCAGCCGGATCAGGATATTCGCCAGCCGCGCCAGTTCCTGCCCCGCGCTGACGAAGATGTCCTCAGCCTCCGCCACCCCCGCCACCGTCCGCGCCAGCTGCGCGATCGCATCCCGCCCGCCGGTGTAGACATAGGCGCGCTGGTGGTCCCAGCTTTCGCCGCCCATCGCCTCCGCGAGCGCCCGCGAAAGCGGCGACAGCGGCGCGGCCGGGTTCTCCTCGCGCTCGCGCCAGGCGCGCCGCAGTGCCTGCTGGCCGATCCAGAACGCGGAGCCGGCGTCGTCCACCAGCATGCCCCGCCCGCCAGCGCGCACCTCCGTTCCATCGGCGCGAATATGCAACGAAACAGATCCGGTCCCGGCATAAACCAGGTGCCCCTCGCCAGGCGCGAACGCCGCGCGATAGGCGAGGTTGACGTCGTTCGTCACCGAAACCGCCGCCTCAGTGACGCCCAGCGCCGCGGCCAGGATCGCCGCCGCCAGCCGCGCCTCGGGCGCCGTCGCGTCGAGCCCGGTCACCCCCGCCAGCACCACCGCGGGCCGCTGCGGCACCGCGCGCGCCAGCGCCGCCGCCATCGCGCGGAACCGCGCCTCCTCCGCCGCCACGAACAGATGGCCTGAGGCTGCCGGCAACTCCCCCTTCGCCTGCTCGCTCGCCTCATCGCGCAGCACCCAGCGCGAGGCCGAGCCGCCGACATCGAGTGTCAGCAGCAGGCTCAAGCGACCCGTCCGCCGGAACCGTTCCCCGGCATCACGGCGACGAAACGGCGCGTGATCTCGCGAGGGTTGGTGATCGCGGTGCCCACCACCACGGCATGCGCGCCCCCAGCGATCGCCTGCCACACCTGTCCGGGCGCGTCATAGCGCCCCTCGGCGAACACCGGCACCGAAAGCCGCGCGGCCAGCGCCTGCACCAGCATGATCGCCGGTCCCTCGATCGCCGCCGTCTCCGCGGTGTAGCCGGCGAGCGTGGTGGCCACCGCGTCCGCCCCCGCGGCAGCCGCCGCCTCGCCGTCGGCGAGCGTCGCCACATCCGCCAGCACCGGCTTGCCGAGTTCCGCGCGGATGCGCCCGATCAGATCGCGCGGGGCCGGACCGTTGCGCGGCCGCAGCGTCGCATCGATTGCCACCATGTCCGCCCCGGCGGCGAACACCGAGGCCGCCGCCTCGAAGCTCGTCGTGATCCGCACCTGGTCCGCCGGCAGGTCGAGCTTGATGAGCCCGATGATCGGCATCCTCACCGCGGCGCGGATGGCGGCGATGTCGGCCACCCCCTCGGCGCGGATCGCCGCCGCGCCCCCCTGCTCGGCGGCGTGGGCCATGGCGGCCATGAAGTGCGGCCCGCGCAACGGATTGCCGGCGGCCGCCTGGGCGGAGACGATGAGGCTGTGGCGGGGCACAAGCATCCGGCCATTGCGCCGCAAGGCGAGGAAACAAGCAAGGCCGGGCGCCGCCCGGACCCTTACCGGTAAAGCCCCGCCACTCGCGCCCGCGTCTTCAACAGCGCGATCAGGAGGTCGAGCGTCGGCGTCTCCACCCCCGCCAGCCGCGCCAGGTCGAGGGTCGCCGCGAAGATGCCGTCCACCTCCATCGGCCGCCCC
>JAJYFW010000177.1 GCA_021785335.1 Pseudomonadota bacterium | reverse complement strand
GGCCTCGAGGTCGCGCGCGGCGCGCGGCTGCGCGGTCGCGATGTCGGTGCCGGGCTCGGCGAGGTCGGCGAGGGGAAGGTCCTGGGTCATCGCGTCACTCCGTGGCGGCGGCGGATTCGTTGCGGGGTGCGACCGGCATATGATCTGGGGCGAGCGCGCGCTCGAGGATGGCGTGGATCTCCTCCCAGACCGCCCCGGGGTCGCGCGCGGCGCGGCCGTTGCGCCAGGCCAGCCGCAGCGCGCCGGGCGCCATCGCGGCGTCCGCCTCCAGCGCGATTTCCGTCGGCAGCAGCGCGCGCAGTTCCGCGATGTCGTCCGGCGCCACGGCGAGGCGGGGCCGCGCGGTCTCGCCCAGCGCCGCGAGCAGCGTGCCGGCGATCTCCGCGACCGCGGCCGGCCCGAGCCGCGCCTGCCAGCCCGGCAGCGCCGCGCCGATTGCCGCGATGATCGTTGCGGCAAGCGAACGTACGGCTTCCTCCAGCGCCGCGTCGATGGACAGCAGCGCCTCGCCAAGCCCCGAGGCGAGCGCCGCGCAGGACGAGGCGAGCGCCGCGCGGGCCTCGGCGGCGCCCGCCGCGCAGCCGGCACACACGCGGGCCTGCGCCTCCGCCCGCGCCGCGGCGAGCAGTGCCTCGATATCGAGCGGCGGCGGCGGGCGCGCGTCGAACTCCTCGTCCAGCAGCAGCGGGAAGGCGGCATCCGCGCTCATTCGATCATCGCCTCCTCCGCCGCCTCGCCGATCTCGATCTGCCCGGCCGCGGCCATCTCCTTGGCCAGCGCCACGATGGCGGCCTGCGCCTCGTCCACGTCCTTGATCTTCACCGGCCCCAGTGAAGCGATGTCGTCGCGCAGCATCTTGCCCGCGCGCTCGGAGAGGTTGGCGAAGAACAGGTCGCGGATGCGCTCGGAGGCGCCCTTGAGCGCCAGCGGCAGCTTGTCGCGCTCCGCCGCGCGCAGCACCGCCTGCATCGCCGCGGGCGAGAGCCGGCCAAGGTCCTCGAAGGTGAACATCAGCGCCTTGATCCGTTCCGCGGCGTCGCGGTTGCGCTCGTCCAGGGCCGCGAGGAACCGCGCTTCCGTCGCGCGGTCGAGGTTGTTCAGGATCTCGGCGATCATCTCGTGCGGCTCGCGCCGGGCGCCGTGCGCGAGGTTGGACATGAACTCGGCGCGCAGCGTGCGCTCCAGCCCGTCGAGCACGTCCTTCTGCACGCTTTCCATCCGCAGCATCCGCGTCACCACCTCCATCGCGAAGGTCTCCGGCAAGGCCGCGAGCACGCGCGCGGCCTGCTCGGCGCGGATGCGCGAGAGCACGACGGCCACGGTCTGCGGGTATTCGTTACGAAGATAGTTCGCCAGCACCGCCTCGCTCACGTTGCCGAGCTTGTCCCACATCGTGCGCCCGGCGGGGCCGCGGATCTCCTCCATGATGTGCCCCACGCGCTCGCGCGGGAGCGTGCGCAGCAGCAGCCGCTCGGTGCCCTCCAGGCTGCCGACCAGGCTGCCCGCGGAGCCGATCTGGCGCAGGAAGTCGCCGGCGAGCCGCTCCACCTGATCGGCGCCGACCGGGCCGAGCTGCGCCATCGCCACCGAGATCTCGCGCAGCTCGTCCTCGTGCAGCAGTGCCAGGATGCGCGCACTCGCGTCCTCGCCCATCGCGAGCAGCAGCGTCGCGGCACGCTGCGGGCCGGTGAGCCGACCCTCCGCGTGGCCCGCCATCAGCCGGCACTCTCCGCGAGCCAGGCGCGGATGATCGACAGCGTCTCGTCCGGGTGGTGCTCCACGAGGTCCGCGAGGCTCTTGAGGGAGGCGGCCTGAATCACGCCGTCCAGCCGCGGCAGCGCCGTCGCGTGCGCGTCAGCCTCGGCCGGTGGCGCCAGTTCCCCCAGCGCGGCGCCGGGTAGCGGCGCGGGCGCTTGCGGCGGTGCCACGGGCGCGGCGGCGAGGCGCAGCATCACCGGGCGGAACACCAGCAGCGCCGCGAGGATCGCGACCAGCGCCAGCACCAGCGTCCGCGCCAGCCCCGCGAGCGTGTCCGGCGAGAGCAGCGAGCGCAGCAGGGAACGCGCGGCGGATGCCGGTACGGCGGCAGGCGTCGCCGGCCTCGTCATGCGCATGGAGACGATGGTGACGCTGTCGCCGCGCTTCGCGTCGTAGCCGATGGTGCTCTTCACCAGCGCCGCGATCCGCCGGAGCTCCGCCGGCGGGCGCGGCCGGTAGACGACGGCGCCGTTCTTCGCCTTCGTCGCCACGTCCGCCACCATCACCGCGAGGCTGATGCGCGCGATGCTCGGCGTCGCGTGCACGGTGGTGCGCACGTCGTGGCCGATCTCGTAGTTCGTCGTGTCCTGCTGGCGTTTCTCGCGCGAGCCGGCGCCCCCGCTCGCGGGTTGCGCGCCGGGCAGGTTGTTGGCGACGGAGACGGTGGGCGCCGCGCGCGTGCTGCTGCGCGTGTCGGTCGTGGTCTGCTCGCTGCGCGCCACCTGCTGGTTCGGGTTGTAGCTGGAGAGCGTTTCGCGCGTGGTGTCGAAGTTCATCACCACGGTTGCCTGCGCGTGCACGTTGCCGGCGCCGAGGCTGGGCACCAGGATCGCCTCCGCCTCGCGCGCGATGCGGCGCTGGATCGCGATGCGCAGCGCCTCGGGCCCGGATGTCGCGGCCCCGCCGGTCTCGCCGTGGTGCGCGAGCAGCCGCCCCTCGGTGTCCGCGATCGCCACGTCCTGCGGCCTCAGCCCGGGCACGGCGGCGACGACGAGGTTGAGGATGGTGTCCACGGAGGCAGGGTCGAGCCGTGCCGCGCCCCGCATCGCGATCAGGATCGCGGCGCGCGCCGGCGGCGGGTGCGTTACGAAGGCGGACCGGTTGGGCAGCACCAGGTGCACCCGCGCGCCGGCGATGCCGCGGATGGCGCCGATGGTGCGCGCAAGCTCCCCCTCCAGCGCCCGGGTCTCGTTGATGCGGTCGCGGAAGCGGCTGGTGAAGAAGCCCTGCCGGTGGTTGAAGATCTCGTAGCCGACGGAACCGCCGGAGGGCAGGCCCTGGCGCGCCAGCAGCACCCGCGCGGCATCGACGCGCCCCGCCGGCACCATGATGCTGCGCCCGCCGGCGGCGAGCGTGTAGGGGATGCGCGCGCCTTGCAGCAGCCGCGCCATGCGCCCGGAATCCGCGAGGCCGAGGTTGGCGTAGAGCAGGCCCATCGGCGGCGTGCCCGCGCGCAGCACCAGCATCAGCAGCAGCCCCGCCGTGGCGGCCGCGGCGAGGCCCAGGGCGAGCAGCCGCGCCGCGCCCAGGCCGCGCAGGTTGTCCAGAAGGTTCGTCACGGGCCGAGCATGGCGGCGCCGGCTTGCGAAGCGGTTAATCGCCCGGCGGGTTTTGCCGGGCCGCCGGCCGGGCTAGGGTCGGCCGGCAACACGGATCCCTGGGAGGACCCTGATGAGCGGCGAACGCCTCGAACACGACAGCCTCGGCGAGCGGCGCGTCCCGCGCAACGCGCTCTACGGCGTGCAGACGATGCGCGCGCTGGAGAATTTCCACCTCTCGGGCGTCGCCATCGGCGCCTTCCCCACGCTGCTCGCGGCGCTGGCGATGGTGAAGAAGGCGGCGGCCGTCGCCAACCACGCCCAGGGCAAGCTCGCGGAATGGAAGCTGCGCGCGATCGCGGCGGCGGCGGACGACGTCATCGCCGGGCGCATCCGGCCCGAGGCGTTCCCGGTCGATGTGCTGCAAGGGGGCGCCGGCACCTCGACCAACATGAACATGAACGAGGTGCTGGCCAACCTGGCCCTGCAGCATCTCGGGCGCGAGCCGGGCGACTACGCCACCATCCACCCCAACGACGACGTGAACCTCTCGCAGTCCACCAACGACGTCTACCCGACCGCGGTGCGGCTCGCGCTCGTGCTCAAGGCGCGCGAGACCAGCGAGGCGGTGGAGCATCTCGCCGCCGCGTTCGAGACCAAGTCCGCCGAGTTCGAGGACGTGGTGAAGCTCGGCCGCACCCAGTTGCAGGACGCGGTGCCGATCACGCTCGGGCGCGAGCTCGGCGCCTATGCCGTCACGCTGCGCGAGGACCGCGCCCGGCTGGAGGAGGCGACCCGGCTGCTGCGCGAGGTCAATCTCGGCGGCACCGCCGTCGGCACCATGCTCAACGCCGACCCCGCGTATGCGAAGCGCGCGCTCGCGGAGCTTTCGGCACTCGCCGGCGTGGAGATGCTCGCCGCCGAGAACCTGATGGAGGCGAGCTGGGATTCCGGCGCCTTCGTCATGTTCTCCGGCGTGCTGAAGCGGCTGGCGACCAAGATGTCCAAGATCGCGAACGACCTGCGCCTGCTCTCCTCCGGGCCGCGCGGCGGGTTCGCGGAGATCAGGCTGCCCGCGATGCAGCCGGGCAGCTCGATCATGCCGGGCAAGGTCAACCCGGTGATCCCGGAGGCGGTGAACCAGGTCTGCTTCCAGGTGATCGGCAACGACCTCGTCGTGACCATGGCGGCCGAGGCCGGGCAGCTTCAGCTCAACGCGTTCGAGCCGGTGATCGGCTACAACCTGCTCACCTCCCTCACGCTGCTGCAACGTGCCGCGGTGATGCTCGCCGAGAAATGCGTGGCGGGGATCGAGGCGGACCGCGCGCGCTGCCGCGCCGGGGCGGAGGCGTCCATCGCGCTGGCGACGGCGCTCAACCCGCTGCTCGGCTACGAGGCCTCGGCGAAGATTGCGAAGGCGGCGCTGGCGAGCGGGCGCAGCGTGCGCGACGTGGCGGTGGAGCACGGCGTGGCGCCGGACGTCGCCGACCGCGTGCTCGACCCGCTGGCGATGGCGCGGAGCTGAACCCGCCCGCTCAGAGGAGGGGCAGCAGAACCCGGCTCGGCCGCGCGGCGTCGGTGAACAGCGTGATGCGGGCGACGCGCGGCAGCCTGCCCTCGCCCTCCGCCTCGCCGCTCTGCGGGTTGACGTCGAATTTGGGGAAGTTGCTCGCCGCGATGTCGAGGCGGATGCGGTGGCCGGGCAGGAAGCGGTTGGCCGTCGGCATCAGCATCACGCGGATGCGCGTCACCGCGCCCGGCGCGCGCAGGCGCGGGTGCGCGTGGTCCTCGGCGTAGCGCAGGCGCACGATGCCGTCCGAGAGCAGCATCGCGAAGCCGCGCG
>JAJYFW010000176.1 GCA_021785335.1 Pseudomonadota bacterium | reverse complement strand
CGCCCTCGGCACGGCCTTCGGGGGCGCGATGAACCTGCTGGAGGCGCCGATGCGTCTCGCGCAGCGCCGCCTGCGCGCGGGGCGCATCGGCTGGGTGTTCGTGGCACCCAATCTCGGCGTCTTCGGCCTCTTCACCTTCCTGCCGATCGTCATCGACCTCGTCTACGCGGTCACCGGCGGCAACCAGCTTTTCCCCGCGCAGCGCCCCTATGTCGGCCTCGACAATTTCAAGGCGCTGCTCTCCTGCAAGAACTACCTCGACCCCAACTCATGCGTCCGCGACCTGTTCTGGCACGGCATCTACAACACGGCGGAGTTCGTTGCGTTGCAGGTGGTGTTCATGATCGGCCTCAGCCTGGTCACGGCGCTGGCGCTGAACCGCCCCGGCCGCGCGCGCGGCTTCTTCCGCGCCGTGTTCTTCTACCCCGTTCTGCTTTCCCCCGTCGTCGTCGCGCTGATCTGGAAATGGGTGCTGCAGCGCTACGGCGTGCTCAACGCCGCCCTCGGCGGGCTCGGCCTGCCCACCCACGACTGGCTGCTCAACGGCACCACCGCCTTCTTCTGGTCCGTCTTCGTCAGCATCTGGGCGCACATGGGCTTCTACACGCTCATCCTGCTCGCCGGCCTGCAGGCCATCCCGCGCGACGTCTACGAGGCCGCGGCGATGGACGCGACGCCGCCGTGGCGCCGCTTCCGCCGCATCACCCTGCCGCTGCTGATGCCGAGCCTGCTCGTCGTGCTCGTCCTCGCGCTGATCCGCGCGGTGCAGATTTTCGACGAGGTCTACGTGCTGACCAAGGGCGGCCCCGGCACCTCGACCACCTTCCTCGTCCAGTTCATCTACCAGACCGGCTTCGCCCAGCAGGTGCGCGAATACGGCATGGCCGCCGCCGCCTCGCTCCTGCTCGCCCTCGTCCTGATGGCGCTCACCTACCTGCAACTGCGCGTCACCAGGGCCCGGACGTGAGAGCCATCCCATGAGGAACAGAACGTGACCGGAATGTTCCGCATGCTCACCGCCCGCCGCTCCCGGCTCGCGCGCGACTGGACCGACTGGGCTTCGCTCGCCTACCTCCTCCTCGGCGTGCTGGTGATGTTCCTGCCGGTGCTCTGGCTGTTCGCGAGCTCGCTCAAGAGCGAACAGGCGCTCAACGCCTTCCCGCCCAGCTTCCTGCCGTGGGAGCCCGCCATGGTCGCCGTCGCCGGCCACCACGGCAGGCTGCCGCTGATGCAGGTCACGGCCGATGTCCCCCGGGGTCCCCACGCCGGCGAACGCCTCGCGGAGCTGCGCCATATCGGCCTCGTCGCCCAGATGCTGGACCCCGCGAAGCCCGGCGCCGTCATCCACGTCCCCATCCGCGACCTCAAGCCGGTGGAGCACCTGCACGCATCGTGGTCGAACTTCACCGACCTCGTGCGCCGCTTCAATTTCCTCGGCTACTTCAAGAACTCGGTGCTGATCACCACGCTCGCCACGCTCATCACCCTGCTGGTCAACTCCATGGCCGCCTTCGCGCTCTCCAAGTACCGCTTCGCCGGCCGCGACGCCGTGTTCGGCCTGATGCTGGCAACCCTCATGGTCCCGCCCACCATCGTCCTCGTCCCCAACTTCCTCATCGCCGCCCGCCTCGACCTGGTGAACTCCATCTGGGGCGTCATCTGGCCGGGCGTCGCCACCCCCACCGGCGTGTTCCTCCTGCGCCAGTACATGCTCACCATCCCCGACGACCTCATCGAGGCCGCGCGCATGGACAACGCCTCGGAGTGGCGCATCTACTGGCGCATCGTCCTGCCGCTCTCCGCCCCCGCGCTCGCGGTACTCGCCATCTTCTCGGTGATGTGGCGCTGGAACGACTTCCTCTGGCCGATGGTCGTGCTCAACCGCTCCAGCGTCTTCACGCTGCCCCTCGCCCTCTTCGCCTTCCAGGGCGACCTGCAGACGCAATGGCACTACCTGCTCGCCATGACCGTCCTCACCCTGCTTCCCGTCACCATCATCTTTCTTATCCTGCAACGATCGATCACCCAGGGCATCGCCTCGGCAGGCGTGAAATGAGCCTCGCCCCGATGCTGCGCCTCGAGGATGTCGGAAAGTCCTACGGCAACGCCACTGTCATGCAGGGCGTCACGTTCGACGTCGCCGCCGGCGAGTTCATCGTCTTCGTCGGCCCCTCCGGCTGCGGCAAGTCCACGCTGCTGCGCATGATCTGCGGGCTCGAGACCGTCTCCACCGGCCGCGTCGAGATCGAGGGCCGGCTCGCCAACGACATCCCCGCCGCGAGCCGCGGCCTCGCCCTCGTCTTCCAGTCCTACGCGCTCTACCCGCACATGACGGTGCGCCAGAACATGGCGTTCGGCCTGGAAAACCTCCGCACGCCGAAGGCGGAAATCGAGCGCCGCGTCGCCGAGGCGGCACGGATGCTCCGCCTCGAATCCCTCCTCGCCCGCAAGCCCACCCAGCTCTCCGGCGGCCAGCGCCAGCGCGTCGCCATCGGGCGGGCCATCGTGCGCGAACCGCGCATCTTCCTCTTCGACGAACCGCTCTCCAACCTCGACGCCGAGCTGCGCGTCGAGATGCGCGCCGAACTCGCCGACCTCCACCGCCGCCTCGCCGCCACCATGATCTACGTCACCCACGACCAGGTGGAGGCGATGACCATGGCCGACCGCATCGTGGTCCTGCGCGCCGGGCAGGTGGAACAGGTCGGCCGCCCGCTCGACCTCTACAACCACCCGCGGAATCGTTTCGTTGCCGGCTTCATCGGCTCCCCGCGCATGAACTTCCTCGATGGCCGCGTCGCCGCCTGCGAGTCCGGCTGGACCAGCGTCGAGGTCGAGGGCGTCGGCACGCTGCGCGCCCGCGGCACACTGCCCATCGGCACCGCCGCCAGCCTCGGCATCCGCCCGGAACACGTCGAGGCAGGCCTCATCGAGCCCGGCGGCACCGCCCCCAACCTCATCCGCGGCCAGGCCGCCGCCATCGAGCAGCTCGGCGGCTCCAGCTTCGTCCGCCTCGCCTCCCCCGCCATCAACCTGCACATCGCCGGCCAGACCAGCGTGCGCTTCGGCGACGAGGTCGCGGCCACCCTGCCCCCGGATCGCCTCCACCTCTTCGACGCCGAGGGCAAGCGCGTCAGCCCCTGAACCCGCGCGTTTGACCGCGGGCCGCCCACGCCCGATCCTTCCCCTCCATCCAGAAAGGAGACCGGAGTCGTGCCAGCCGGAGCACGGGCCGAAACCGCGCTCTACGCGCCGGTGAAGCGCTTCCTCGAATCCCTCGGCTTCGCGGCCAAGGGCGAAATCCACGGCTGCGACGTCGTGGCGCTCCGGGCGGGCGAACGCGGCCCCGATGTCGTCGTCGCGGAGCTCAAGCGCGCCCTCACGCTGGAACTCGTCCTGCAGGCCGTGGACCGCACCCTGCTCGCCGACGAGGTCTGGATGGCCATCCCCACCAGCCGCCGCGCCCCGGACAAGCGCGCGCTGCGCCTCTGCCGCCTGCTCGGCGTCGGCCTGCTGTCCGTCGGCAAGCGCGGCGGCGTCGCCATCCTCGCCGAACCCGGCCCCTACCAGCCCCGCCGCAACGCGCACCGCCGCAGCGCCCTCATCGACGAGTTCCAGCGCCGCCAGGGCGACCCCACGCCCGGCGGCGGCCGCGGCAAGCCGATCATGACCGCCTACCGGCAGGCCGCCCTTGCCTGCGCCCACGCGCTGCGCGACGGTCCGCTGCGCCCACGCGACCTGCGCGACGTCGCCGACAACGCCCCCACCATCCTCGCCCGCAACGTCTATGGCTGGTTCCGCCGCGAGCGCCCCGGCCTCTACGCCCTCGCCCCCGAGGGCCACGCGGCGCTCGCCGCCTTCCCGAACAAGGAGACCGCCCCATGGGCTTCCGCATCCTGACCGGCCAGATCGCCCACGAGACCAACACCTTCAGCAAGGTCGCGACCACGCTCGATCACTTCCGCGCCGGCACGTTGCTCCTCAGCAACGAAATCCCCGCCGCCCGCCGCGGCACCCGCACCGCGCTCGGCGCCACCTTCGAGGCGGCGGAGAAATTCGGCTGGACCCTCTCCCACCCGCTCGCCGCCGCCGCCAACCCCTCCGGCACCGTCACGCGCGCAACCTTCGAGCAGCTCGCATCCTGGCTCCTCGCCGGCGCCGAGGGCTGCGACGGCGCGCTGATCGACCTGCATGGCGCGATGGTCGCGGAAGGCTGCGAGGACGCGGAGGGCGAGATCCTCGCCCGCCTGCGCAAGATCCTCGGCCCCGACGCCCCCATCGTCGTCACGCTCGACCTCCACGGCAACATCACGCAACGAATGGCGGAGAACGCCAGCGCGCTCATCGCCGTGCGCACCTACCCGCACATCGATTACTACGAGCGCGCCTGGCAGGGTGCCCACCTGCTGGACCGCGCCCTGCGCGGCGAAATCCGCCCCCGCACCGTCATCGCGAAACGCCCGATGCTGCGCGGGCTCGACGGCGGACGCACCCAGTCGGGCCCAATGCGCGAACTGATCGATCGCGGCGAGGCGCTGGAAGCCGCCGGCCGCGCCCTCGTCGTCAGCGTCTGCGCCGGCTTCACCGCCGCCGACATCCACGACATCGGCCCCTCCGTCACCGTCACCGCCGACGGCGACACCGCCGCGGCGCAGCGCATCGCCGAGGAGTTCATGGACTACGCCTGGCAGACGCGCGACTTCGTCTCCGTCCGCCACGCCTCCATCGCGGACGCCGTCGCCCGGGCCAGGGCCGGCCAGGACGGCGCCGACAAACCCCTGGTGCTGGCCGACGTCACGGACAATCCCGGCAGCGGCCATTACGGCGACACAACGAACCTGCTGCGCGCCATGATCGCCGCCGACCTCCAGAACGCCGCCTTCTATGCCATCTTCGACCCCGATGCCGTCCAGGCCGCCACCAGGATCGGCGCCGGCAACAAGGGCCGCATCCGCCTCGGCGGCAGGCACGACCCCGAGGCCGGAGGCGGCCCGCTCGATGTCGACGCCGAGGTCGTCTCCCTCACCGACGGAAGCTTCCAGTGCTTCGGCCCCATGGGCGGCGGCGTCTGGCGCAGCTACGGCCCCAGCGCCCTGCTGCGCGCGGGCGGCGTGGCCATCGCGCTGATCTCGCGCAACGGCCAGGCCAACGACCTCGCCCAGCTCATCTCGCT
>JAJYFW010000003.1 GCA_021785335.1 Pseudomonadota bacterium | reverse complement strand
CGGCGAGGGCGCGCGTGAAGGCGGGGTCGGCCACACCCTCGACGGCACGCAGGTCGGCCTCGATCTCGCCGAGGGTGACGGCGGCGCCCATGTCGAGCACCGAGGGCATCGGCAGGTCGTGGCGCTGGCCCACCGCGAAATCGTTGAAGTCGTGCGCGGGGGTGATCTTGACGGCACCCGTGCCCTTCTCCGGGTCCGCGTGCTCGTCGGCGACGATGGGAATGGCGCGGCCGACCAAGGGCAGGATGGCGCGCTTGCCGATGAGGTGGCGGAGCTTAGCGTTCTCCGGGTGCACGGCGACGGCGGTGTCGCCGAGCATCGTCTCCGGGCGCGTGGTAGCGACGACAATACTCTCGTCGGTGCCGTCGATGGGATAGCGAATATGCCAGAGATTGCCGCGGATCTCGCGGGATTCGACCTCGAGATCGGAGATCGCCGAGCGGAATTTCGGATCCCAGTTCACCAGCCGGCGGTCGCGGTAGATCAGGCCCTGGCGGTAGAGGGTGACGAAGACGTGGCGCACGGCGCGCGACAGGCCCTCGTCCATGGTGAAGCGCTCGCGCGGCCAGTCGAGCGAGGCACCGAGGCGGCGCAGTTGCTGCGTGATGGCGCCGCCGGACTCCGCCTTCCATTGCCAGACCCGCTCGAGGAAGGCGTCGCGGCCGAGCGCCGTGCGGCTGCTGCCTTCGCTGTCGAGCAGGCGTTCGACGACCATCTGGGTGGCGATGCCGGCGTGATCGGTGCCGGGCTGCCACAGCGCGTCGCGACCCTGCATGCGCCGCCAGCGGATCAGCGTGTCCTGCAGGGTGAAGGTGAGCGCGTGGCCCATGTGCAGGCGCCCGGTGACGTTGGGCGGCGGGATCATGATGGTGAAGGGAACAGCGCTCGACGCCGGGTCGCAGGCGAAGGCGCCGGATTCCTCCCACTTGCGGTAGGTGGCGGCTTCGTCGGTCGCGTCCTGGTAGGTCTTGTCGAGCATCGGCACTCTTTAGGGGAATCGCGGCGGCGCGGAAACGCCGGGTGAGACAAGATTCTTGGAGCGGGAAGCGGTCAGGCGGAGGTGCGGCGGTCAGCCGACGTGGCGGCTGACGACGCGCTCGATCTCGGCCTGCACCAGGCGTTCGACGACCCGCGGCAGGTTCTCGTCGAGCCAGGCCTTGAGCAGGCCCCGGATCTCCTCGCGCACGATGTCCTCGATGGTGGGCCCGCCGCTTCGCACGGGCACCGACTGGCTGCCCGCGAGGCGGCGCACCAGTTCGCCCATGGAGGCGGCGGCGGCGGCGGCGGCGGCGGGAGCCACGAGCGAAGCGGGCGGTTCCGGCGGCTTCGTCTCGACGCGCGGCGAGGCCGGCACCAGCGTTGGCGGCACCATGAACGGCGGCACCTCCTCCGGGGCGGCGGCGACCGGCGCCGGGGTGATGACCGGCGTGAAGACGACCGTCGGCGGCTCGGGGGTGGGCTCGGGCAGGTGGACGAAGGCCGGCGTGACGATGGCGGGCGACGGCACGGCGGGTGGCGACTCCGAAGCGGGCTCCGGCGGCGGCGGAACGACCGCCAATTCCGGCTCGGGCTCCGGCTCCAGCGGGATGTCGCGCCGCAGGGGCAGCATTGGCTGTGTCGCAGGCTCCGGCACCAGGGGCGCCGGGACGGCGGCGGGCGGCTCGGCGCGCATCGCCGGCGTCAGCTCCAGCACGTCCTGCGCCGGCACCGGGCGCGGCTCCTCCTCGTTCAGGATGCGCCGGATGGAGGCGAGAATGTCCTCCATCGAAGGGTCGCCTCCCTGGTCTGGCCGGATGGGGTCGGGCGCGGCCGGATTGGCGGGACTGGTGCTCATCGGCCGGGCTGGTTCGTCGCGGCGTCGGCGGTGCCGATCCAGAGGTTTTTCACCGCGTCGTAATAGGCGAGGTCATTGTAAAGCGGCACGTGCAGGCCGAGGTCGCGGGCGGTGAGCCGGCCGACCGCCTGGGCCAGCGAATAGGAGGCATTCACCAGCGTCGACAGGTTCTGCACCAGCGTGACGCGCGAGTTGAGCAGCGCCTGCTGCGCGTTCAGCACATCGAGCGTGGTGAGCGTGCCGACGATCGCCTCGCGCTCCGTGCCCTGCAGCGCGACCTCGTTGGCGGTGATCTGCTGGCGGGTGGAGACGATGGTGGCCTGGGCGCCGACATAGGCGTTCCAGGCGGCGGCGGCCTGCTGGGCGGCGTTGCGTTTGCTGTCGTCGATCGACTTCAGCGCCTGCTGGATGAGCTGGCGCGCCTGACGGATCGCCGCGTACTCGCTGCCGCCCTGGTAGATCGGCATGCTCAGCTGCACCATGATCTGGGCGAGGTTGGTGGTGAGGTTTTGCTGCTGCGTGTCCTCGTTGTGCGAGATCTGGCCCTGCAGCGAGATGTTCGGCATCAGCTTGGCATAGGCGACGTCGAAGTTGTTCTTGGCCTCGGCGGCCTGGAACATCGCGCCGATGACGGTGGGGTTGTTGGCGACCGCCTGCGCCACCGCCGCCTGCTCCGACCCGGCGACGGGCTGCAGCGGCTGCGGCGGCACCAGGTTGGGCGCGGGATCGGAGCCGACATACTGGCGGAAGGTCGCGTCCGCGATCTTGAGGTTCGCCGCCGCGGTCTCGCGCTCGGCAACGGCGCCGGCCAGCGCCGCCTGGGCCTGCGCGACGTCCGTGCTGGTGATCTCGCCCACGGTGAAGCGGTCGTTGGTGGCCTGGAGCTGCTTGGCCAGCACCTGCTCGTTGTTCATGGCGAGCTGCAGCACCTGCTGCGCCTGGATCACGCCGACATAGGCGGAGACGACGTTGCCGAACACCTGCTGCTCGGCCGCGATCAGGGCGGCGCGCTGCGCCATCACAAGGTTCTTGGCGTGCGCCACGCTCGCGACCGTGCCGCCGCCGTTATAGAGCGGCTGGTTGACGATCAGCGACTCGGAGTTGGCGCCGCGGGTGCCGAAGGCGGTGATGTCGTGGGGCGGCGGCGGCGCGGTGAGATGCTGGATCTGGCCGGCCTGGATGTAGCCGGCATTGGCGGTGATGGAGACCTGCGGGCGCCAGCCGGCCAGCGCCGAGGGCACGTTCTCGTCCGCGGCGCGCAGCGCGGCGCGCTGCGCCTGCAGTACCGGGTTGGTGAGGTAGGCGACGGCCAGCGCCTGGTCGAGCGTCGTGGGCTGAGCCGGCAGCGGTGCCGCCAGCGGCTTCGTGACGGCAGCCTTGGCGGCCGGCGGCGGACCGCCCGCGGCCAGCGCGGTCGCGGGCAGCGCCCCCGCGAAGGCGGCCGAGCCCATGAGGGCAGCGATCAGGAACTTGCGTGTCATGCGGCGCTCCGGAAGGACCGGGATGATGTCGCCCGGCGGCCCTGCGATGCAAGCCTGTCGCGACGACCGCAGCCCTGCATCAGAAAACGAAGCCCGGTGCCGCGGCCAGCGCCGGCAGGCAGGGGGTGAACGCGTCGAAAAGCGGCCGCAGGGCGAGGCCGGCCGAGGTCATCTCCCCCTCCACGGCCTGGCCGATACCCGAGGCATCGAGCCGTACGCCGTAGAGCCGGCCGCCGACGCCGCCCGCCCGGGGTGCCAGCCGCGCCGCGATCGCGTCCGGCACGACCTCGAAGCCGCCCTCGATCAGGATCACGTCGAACGGCCCTCGCGGCAGGTCGGCGGGTCCGGCCTCCAGCACGGTGACGCGCGGCGCGAGCGCGGCGAGGACGAGGCGGGAGCGGGCATAGAGCGCCGGGTCGTCCTCGCAGGCGGTGACGCTGAAGCCGCAGGCGGAGAGCACCGCGGCGCCGTAGCCGGGGCCGGCGTTGACCACCAGCGCCTTGCCGCCGCCCGAGGCAGTGCCGGCGGTGTCGAGGATCGACTGCACGAGCCGGGCGAGCAGCATGGGCGCCAGCAGGACCCGGCCGTTGCCGAGCGGCACGTCCTCGTCGGCGTAGGCGAGCGGGGCGGCGCTTTCGGGCAGGAAGCGCTCGCGCGGCAGGGTGCGCAGGGCCTCGAGGAGGCGGGGATCGGTGACCTTGTTTGGCCGCACCTGGCCATCGACCATGAAGCGACGCGCCGTCATGAAATCCAGGGTTTGCATGGCGCGAGCTTATAGGCGCCGGCATGCTGCGCCGCAAACGCGGGATGCGCCGGTTTGCCCTTGACGCGGGTTTGACCTTGACCGGGGCCACGCGCTCACGGGATAAGCCGCGCCGGGCCGGTCCGGTGGCAGAGTGGTGATGCAGCGGACTGCAAATCCGCGAATGTGGGTTCGATTCCCGCCCGGACCTCCACCGACCCTTCCGCACACATCCGCACCCGTCCAAAAACCCGAGGACTTCCGCCGCTTTCCTGGCGGTGATTGTCCTTGCGCGTCCGCCACCGTGCGCGTATATCCACATCTTAAACGTGGGTTTCAGCGGGAGTTTGGAGGATGAAAGAGGTTTGGAGGACGGCGCCCTTCAACCCACACTTGGACGCCTCGCGATGAGGACGGTGGCCAGGTTGTCACCCGCGAAGGTGAGCGCGCTGGTCAAGGCCGGGGCGAAGGGTGTGACCGCTGACGGCGCCGGATTGTACTTGCAGGTCACAGGCGCCGGCCGCGCAAGCTGGATCTTCCGCTACGCCGAGCGCGGGACCGGCGCGAAGGGCGCGAGGCCGACCACGAGATACCTTGGGTTGGGGGCGGTGCATACGGTCGGCCTGGCCGATGCCCGGGACAAGGCTCGCAAACTCCGCCAGCAGCTCCTCGAGGGGATCGACCCCGCCCAGCAGCGCCGCGAGGCGAAAGAGGGAGGGCCCGGCGCCCTCACCTTCCAGGAGGTAGTCGAGCTCTACATCGCCGCCCATGAGGCGGCCTGGCGTAGCCCGGTGCACGCACGCCAGTGGCGCGCCAGCATGCGCGATTACGCGGTGCCGATCCTGGGCGGGATGAACGTCGCGGCGATCGACACCGGCGCCGTGATGAAGGCGATCGAGCCGATATGGAGGACGAAGACCGAGACGGCGAGCCGGGTCCGGCAGCGCGTCGAGGCGACGCTGGACTACGCCAGGGCGCGCGGCTGGCGCTCCGGCGAGAACCCCGCGCGCTGGCGTGGGCATCTCGCAAACCTGCTCCCGGCCAAGGAAAAGGTGGCGCCGGTCGAGCACTATCCCGCGATGGAATGGAAGGCCGTGCCCGCGTTGATGGCGGAGCTTTCCACGCGACAGGGCTTCGCCGCGAAGGCGTTGGCCATCCTGATCTTGACCGCGACCAGAAGCGCCGAGTGCCGCGGCGCGACGTGGGGCGAGATCGACATCAAGGACGGCGTCTGGACGATCCCGGCCGCGCGCATGAAGGCTGCTCGCGAGCACCGCATCCCCCTTCCCGCCCCCGCGGTCGCGATCCTGCGCGGACTGCGACCCGATAAACCCGGCGCCGACGAGTTGGTTTTTCCGGGGGCCAAGCCAGACAAGCCGATTAGCGACGTTGCCCTGGTGAAACTGCTTCCCCCGGGCGTCACGCTGCACGGCTTCCGATCTTCGTTTCGGACATGGGCCGGCGAGAACACGGCCTACGCGCGTGAGGTCATCGAAACGGCCCTTGCGCATCGCATCGGCGACGCCGTCGAGCAGGCTTATTCCAGGGGCGACTTGTTCCAGCGGCGGCGGCGGCTGATGGAGGACTGGGCGGCATACGCTACCGGCACGGCGACGGCGGCCACGGGCGACGTCATCCCGATGCGGGCGAAGGGCTGAACGTGGCGCGCCGCTCCCGCATCACCGTGACGGCGCTCAAGCGGGCGCACGAGCTGGTGCCAGGCGCGCCACCGCTCATCGTCCCCGCCGCGCGGCGCTGCGCTGACCGGCTGAACGATGCGCTCGCCTGGTTCGATGCGGAGGAAGCGGCGCCCGCGCGCCGGGGACGGCCCGCTGATCTTCGTCGCCTGCTGCTGTTTCATCGCCTGGCGGACACGTTCGAGGAACTGACCGAGAGGCCGTTTGCCGTGGCGGTCGACCAGGCGACGAACGAGGCCCGCGGTGCTGCGCTGGAATGGACGCTGGCCGTCCTGGGTGGCACGGCTCTCGCTGCATGGGCTACCGCCCGGCGGGAAGCCGTCGCGACCTGGATCAAGCGTGCACGGCACCACGCAATCGACCTGGATGTCGCACTTGTCCTTGCTGAGCGGGGACCGGCTGAGGCCGCCGCCGCCCGGCCACGGCCCGGCAGGAAGAAAAAATCGGCCGGGCTATTTTAACCCTTTTTTCGAAGCGTGCGCCCTCGCTCTATCTGGTCAGCACCTTTTCACAACGACAGGTGCGGACGATGACCACCAAGCTTCTCCTGGATGTAGAGGAAACCGCCGCGGCGATCGGAGCGAGCCGTAGCACGGTGTACGAGCTATGCGGGGCCGGCGCGCTCGATGCGCGTAAGCTGGCATCGAAAACCGTCATCACGGCAGAGTCGGTGGAGCGCTTCGTCGGTAGCTTGCCGAAGGCTCCCATTCGTCCGCAGGGGCGCCGCGCGAAGGCCGCCGCGGCCGCACAAGCGGAGGCGGCTTAACGTAGAAGCGCCGCCCGGCGTGGGACCGGACGGCGCGGGGATTTCGACGACGACAGGCGGAAAATAGAGAATCCCCGCTCTACGTCAAGGTCTTTCGCCGGCACGCCGTGAGGTGCCGACGTGCAAACACTTCGACCGTATCAAGCAGACGTCATCGCCCGGGTCCGCGAGCGGATCGCCGCGGGGCAGCGCCGAGTGCTCTTGGTCGCGCCGACCGGGGCGGGAAAAACCGTCATCGCCGCATCGTTCGTCCGGGACGCGCTCGCGGAAGGCAAGCGGGTGCTTTTCCTCGCTCACCGCCGCGAGCTGATTACGCAGGCGGCACGAAAGCTCCACGAGCTCGGGTGCGACCACGGTGTCTTGCTGCCGGGTCACGCCACGCGGCTCCACGTCCGCCTGCAGATCGCCTCGGTTGCCACGTTGCACGCGCGGGCGGTGCGCAGTCACCTGGTCGAGCTTCCGCCGGCCGACACCATCGTGCTCGACGAAGCCCACCACGTGCGGGCCCGCACCTACCTCCGCCTCCTCGAGCAATACCCAGCCGCGATCGTCTTGGGGCTGACGGCCACGCCGGTCCGCGGGGACGGCCGGGGACTCGGGAACGTCTTCAACACGATGGTCGAGTGCCCCGCCATCTCGCAGTTGATCGGGGGCGGTTACTTAGTGCCGACGCGGGTCTACGCGCCCACCGAGCCGGATCTCAAGGGCGTCCAGATCCAGGCAGGCGACTACGCCGAGGCCCAGCTCGCGGAACGGATGGACCGACCAAAGCTTGTCGGCGACGTCGTCGAGCACTGGCTGCGCCTGGCCCAGGGACGCAAGACGGTCGTGTTCGCCACGGGCGTCCAACATTCGGTGCATCTTCGCGACGAGTTCCGCCGGTCCGACATCATGGCGGAACATATCGACGGCGCAACGCCGCCGGAGCAGCGAGACGCGATCCTGGCGCAGCTCGCCGCCGGACGGATCGAGGTCGTGACGAACGCCATGATCTTGACCGAGGGCTGGGACCAGCCGGACGTCTCCTGCCTGGTGCTGGCGCGCCCGACCAAAAGCCTGGGCCTCTACCGGCAGATGGTCGGGCGAGTGCTGCGACCGTTCCCCGGAAAGACGGATGCGCTCATCCTCGACCACGCCGGCGCGACGCTCATCCACGGTTACGCCGAGGACAACATCGAATGGGCCCTCGATACCGACCGGCGAGCGGTGAACCACTCGCAGGCGGCCCGCGGACGATCGGGGGCGACCACGCTCACGACATGCCCGGAATGCAGCGCCATCAGGAACGCCGGGGATGCGTGCCCGCGGTGTGGGTGGCAGCCCGCGAGGCGAGCCGCGCCGGTGGCCGTGGCGGACGGTGACCTCGTCGAGACACGGCGCGGAGGGGGTGCAGTGCCGCCGGCGCATTCGCCGGGCGCTAAGGAGGGGTTTTACCGGCAGCTGCTCTGGATCGCCCGCGAGAAGAACTACAAGGCGGGCTGGGCTGCGCAGAAGTTCCGGGAGAAGTTCCACCACTGGCCGGCAACGCGGTCCTGGGACCTGCCCGCCCCCGAGCCGCCCGAGGCGGCCACAAGAGCGTGGGTGCGGTCGCGCGCGATCGCCTTCGCGAAGTCGGCGGCCGGCCATCGCCGGCGAGGCTCACCATGACCGCCACCGTCGAGCGAGCGCGCGGCCGGTGGCGGGAGGTGCTGCTACAGCTCGGCGTCGGCCCGCGCTACCTGGTCAACAAGCACGGCCCCTGTCCCATGTGCGGCGGCCGGGACAGGTTCCGGTTCGACGACAAGGATGGGTCCGGGAGCTACTACTGCAACCAGTGCGGCGCCGGCTCCGGCATCATCTTGTTGCGCAAACTCAACGGCTGGGACCACGCCACCGCGTGCCGCGAGGTCGACAAGGTGATCGGCACCGGCGCGCCCATCACATCGCCCGCTGCTCCCCCGCGATCGGACCGGGCCGCGCGGCTGGCGAAGATCGAGCGACTTCTCAGCGAAGCAGACGAACCGTCTGTTGTTGATACATATTTGCGCCGTCGCGGATTGTCGGTTTCGTCGCCGGCGCTGCGCGGACATCCGGCGCTCCCCTTCTTCGGCGAAGACGGCAAGCTGGTCGGGCGATACCCCGCGGTAGTGGCGCCGATACACGGCCCTGATGGCTCCTTGCAGTCGATACAGCGCGTCTACGACGCCCCGGTCGACCCGCGGAAGAAGGTGGCGCCACCGGCCGACAGCATCACTGGCGCCGCCGTCCGCCTCCACGATCCAGGGTCCGTGATGGGTGTCGCCGAGGGCGTCGAGACTGCGTTGGCCGCTCACCAACTGCACGATGGGCTGCCCGTGTGGGCAGCGCTGTCCGCGCATGGGCTCGAGAGCTTCGTCCCCCCACCTGGCGTCCGGCTGCTCCACGTCTTCGGCGACCACGACCGCAGCTACACCGGCCAGCGCGCCGCCTACGCCCTCGCCCACCGGCTCACGCGGGCCGGCGTGGAGGTCCAGGTGCATATCCCGCCCGACACGGACACCGACTGGCTGGACATGCTCAACGAGAGCGCCGCCGCATGGTGAAGCGCCGCACCCAGCAGACCGAGCCGTTCGTGATGCTACCGCGCAGCCTGCTGGAAAGCCCCGCCTGGCGCGGGCTCGGCATCAACGCGCGGCGCCTCCTGGATTTCCTCATGCTGGAGCACATCAAGCATGGCGGCAGAGAGAACGGGCACCTCACCGCGCCACGCGAGCAGCTCGAGGCTGCCGGCGTCGGCTGGCGGCTCATCACCGGGGCCATCGCAGAGCTTCAACATGCCGGCCTTGTGGATGTTGCTCGAGGTCGCGGGCGGGCGCCATCCCGCTACTCGCTGACCTGGCTCCCGCTCGCCGGCGGCTTCGAGCCGACGAACCGCTGGCGTCTCATAGCGGCGGGGCCTGCCCCCTCGGACGGCGGTGAGATTGGCGATTCCGGTTTTGTAGCTGTTCACGAAGGTGAACATCAGATGTTCACGAAGGTGAACAACAAGGCCCGTAGGTGTTCACCATGGTGAACAACAAGCGGTTTTGTAGGTGTTCACTATGGTGAACACCCTTCTAGATAAAGATCTTACCAGGGGCGAAAACATACGGGGCTGCGCGGCCGGTCGGTCGCGCGCCGGTTCCCCACCCTCGCGCCTGGCACGGCCGGACGACCACGCGCCGGGCAGGGCTGCTGCACCTGGTAAGCCTTGTTCGGCGATCGGCGACCAGGCACTACCGCAGGTCTCGACGACGCGCACCGACGCGCACTGCCCGCGCACCGGCCGCGTACCGCCGCGTACCGTCGGCACGGTGCGCATCGGCCACGCGCCGCCCGGTCACCTTCCCGCTGGCAAGCCTGCCCGTCCGACCGTCACCCAGGCTCGACGCGCGGGCGGACCGTGGCGGGGGTGGTCGCTTGATCGTTCCGGGAGGGTAAGGGGTCTGAAAATAGGGGTCCTGGCCGGCGTAGACCGCCGCGTAGGCAAATTTCCCTACTTGCGAAATTGGAAAACTCGACTCGAAAAACGTGGGGGGGTATCGGCATGAGCCCGCAGCGTCCGGTGCGGCTTCGTCCGCCGCGTCACCTTTCGCGCGATGCGCGCCGCGTCTGGATCACCACCGTCGAGGAACTGGCGCGGGCGCACACGTTGACGGAGGCCACGCTGCCGGCGATCGAGCGCTACAGCGCGGCCGTGGCACGATGGCGCGAGGCGCAACGGCAGATCAGTGCCAGCGGCGTGATCGTCGAGGCTTCGAGATCGCGTGTCCCGCAGATCAGCGCCTGGCACTCCGTCGCGAGGCAAGCATCGGCCGAGGCAGCGAAGATCGAGCGAGAGCTGGGCCTATTGCCGGCCAGACGCGCCAACGTGGCTGAGACGCCGCGGTCGTTGCGGGCGGACGGCTCGAGGCGACCGCCCGGACCATGGGACACCGCCGACGTCGCGGACGGCGACGAATGACGGCCGAGCGTCCCGCCACCGCCCGCGACGTCGACAGGCTGAACCGCGTGCTCTCGGCACTGGCGCCCCTTCCCCCCGAGGATCGCGCTTGGGCCATCGACCGGCTGGCCCCCGCGTGGTGGCTGCGCCAGCGCGAGGCGGCGGTCCGCGACGGCCTTCTGTTGGTGGCCCTCGGCCGTTTCGAGGGCGCACGGTTCACCCGCGCGACGGCATTGGCAACCGCGCTCGCCCGCCGCGCGGCCGTCCGGGCTCGACGCCCTGGGCCGCCGGGATCGCTCGCATGGCTGCTCGACCGCATCCTGGACTTCGGCCCCGCGCCGGGCGCCTGGACCATAAACGGGGTCGCGGCCGGGAACGCGGGCATGGGCGCCGATCTTGGAAAAATCTCCTCCGGCGCTTCCAAGCCACCCAGTGCACGGTCCGCATCATGCACATCGACGAGCTGATCGCCCTCGCAGGGCGGCGCGACACACCGGCCCCGGCGGAGCTCCCCGCCGAAATCGCAACGGTCCTGGCGGCGCTCGCTGAGTGCGACGCGGCCCACGACGAGGCACAAGCGGCGATCGCGGCCGCGGAGCAGGCACGGCGCACGCTGCTCTTGGACACCAGCTCGACCGGGGTCACGAAACTGATCGCCGCGAACGAGCGCCTGGCCGGCCTGCGGCTCCAGCTCGAGCGCCTGGCCGCCCTGGAGCCGCAGCTGGTTGCGCGCCTCCGGCACCTCGAGGCCGCACAGAAGGAGGCGGCCGTCGAGCGCCTCGTCGAAACGTACCGGTCTGCCATCGCCGCCTTCGCGGCCGCGATGCGCGGTGCGCTGGCCGCGCGAGCCAACTTGGTCCGGATCCGAGGGGTTGCCGTCCAGTCGGGCATGGAGCGGCTGCTGGGCGTCATGGATTTGCCCAGCGAGCAGTTTCCGTTGAACGGCGAGGCGCTCGCAACATTCCTCGCCGGCGCCACCTCTCAGCTGGCACACGCCATCGCACGCCCCCGCCCTCCGGAGCTGCACACCGTGCGGTTCCTCGAGCTGCATCCCCCCTACCGGACAAACGAGTGCGCGGGCTTCGAGGCCGCAATCGCCTGGCGCCTCGTTGACAGCGGGGTGGCGGTTTTCGCTGACCCCAAGAGGCGCCCGTTGCGGCCAGCGGTAAAGGCGGAGGGCTGAACCATGGCACGGCTCCAAGTCGGTTTTGTCACAACCGCAACGGCAATCGTCCCGGTCCTCGCGACCGCCGCGGACCTCGCCGCCTGGTCCCCGGTCACCGGCGCCTGGCAGACCGTTACGTTGACGGCCCGATATTTTCCGGCGGCGCACCCATTGCTGCCGGCGAGGGCCCCGAACAACAGCGGCGAGCAGGCCAGTTTTCCGCAGCCCGAGGCGGCCGCATTGGTCGCCGGCGGGTTCGCCGTCCTGGTCGGCACGGCGCCAACGCAGGCTGGGGTGTTCAGCCCGTGACGATCATCCGGAAGGTCAGCCCCGGCGCGGTGGCTGCGGCGGCAACGCCCTCGGCAGCGACAGGCGAGGATCCGCGCGAGGTCACGGTGATCGTGAGCGACGAGCAGATCGGCCGCGACGACCTGGTGCTGGTGACCGCCGGCATCGAGCTCGAGAACTACCGCCAGAACCCGGTGGTGCTGGCGCAGCACGAGCAGGATTGGCCGGTCGCGCGCGCGGTCGAGATCGGGCCCGACGCGCAGAACCGCCTGGTGGCGCGGGTGAAGTTCCCGCCCGCCGGCGTGAGCGCAAGGGCGGACGAAATGCTCGGCCTGGTGCGCGCCGGCGTCATCAACGCCGTGAGCTCGGGCTTCGACGTTTTGCAGGCCGAGCCGTTGGATCCGAAACGGCCCGACGGCGGCATCCGCATCACGCGCTCCGAGCTGCAGGAGTTCAGTTTCGTTTCCGTCCCCGCGCTCCCGTCCGCGCTGGTGACAGCGCGAGGCGCCGATGCCGGTAAAGCCATCGAGGAGATTCGGCAGATGGCGATGAGGCGCCCAACGGGCGCTCGGAGGGGCGCCCTCCCTCACAAGACCTCGTTGCCGTTCCACATCGTCGCCCGGGCCGAGCGTGCACGCCGCGACCTGGCGCTGGACGCAGGCGGCCGTCATTCGCTCCAGTTCCACCGGCTCAATGCCGAGCGGGTGCGTCGCGACCTCGACCTGGCGCTGGAGCGGGCGCGGTGACCGTTGTCGGCGTCGCCGTTGTCGATGCCAGCCGCGCATTGATCTGGTGCGACACCCTGACGTTCCGCGACGGGCAGCCGGCCCGGCACACGCCCAAGCTCGCCCTGAACGCCGTTGCCCAGCTCGCGTTGACGGGCGCCGGCTGGACCGACCTGCTCGCCCTCGCGCGACAGGAGGCCGTCGCGGCGATTTCCTTCGACGAGCTGGTCGACCGCTTACCCTCGCTGCTCCGGCACTCAGCGGCGCGACTCGCCGACCGGCGGGGCGACGCCGGAACGATGACCGAGAACACGGTCCTCACGTGCGGGTGGTCGGCGTCGTTCCGGCGCATCCGCGCGGTGGTGATGCCGGGCGAGGATTTCTTCGAGCCGCGGCCCGTGGACTGCTACACAGCCCCTCACGTGCCCGACCTTCGGGCCTCGGGCGCCGCGTGCTGGCCCGACATCGGCGCTGCCATCACCCAACAGGTCGCCGAGCTCGAGCACCGCTTCGGGGTCACGCTCACCGGCCAAATCACAGGCGCAACGATCGCGCCGCTCGAAGTCACGGCGGCGCGGTTGCGGGAGCTGGGCGATTTCCCCACGGCGCCCACCATTCGCACACCGGCCGCCGTGGTGCCTTCCGAGCCGACGAGGCCCCGGTTCGCCGAGATCAACCCGGATGGGAACGACGAGGTGCATGTTGACGCCGGCTGATCTTTCCAGCGGCGCCAACGGCAAGGTCGCTTTCCATGCTCCCCCCGGCCGCGCACCGACCCCAAGGGAAAAGCAGCCGACGTCCCGACACACCTCGACGATGACCAGCCAAGTCGACCTGCGCTTCGATCTCAGGCGCGGCTCGCGACTCAATGCGACTGTCGGCCTCGCACCGGGCCAGACGCACAGGCGGCGCGTCCGAATGTCGGGTCAGGGCCGATTCCTGCCTGACTGTTTTCGGGAAGGTCGAGCGTGATAACTGCCGTTGATCGCAACCAGCCGATACTGCAGCTAGCACCGCCAAACTCACGCGGTCTCGAGAACGACCAAGTTCAAACCTTCGCCCCCGTGCGGCCAAAGACGGCCGCCCAAATTACAACTCGCCGAGAGCGTGCGATCATGTCATCGTGTTTCCGTTGCCGCCCGCGCAGTACACTGGAGGAGCCATGCCGCTGCAACAGGGGATCCAGCTGATCGTCACGGTCGCGAGGGCCGGGGGCGGTTATGACTGTTCCGCCTTCGACGGTCTGGCGCTGCCGCATCCCGTCCTCGTCCAGTTCGAGCATGTCGACTCCGCCTCCGCACGCAGCGACATGGACCGACTGGCCACAGCGCTCCTCGCCGAACTGCAGGGCAACATCTGCGCCAATCGTCTGCAGCCGCCCTGCGGCGGCCACGCAGCAGGCTGCCACGCGTTGAGCGAGGCGGACTGTCACAAGCTCCTAGTGCTCGTCGGAGACGATTTCACGGCCGCCGTGCCCGCCAATCTGCCGCAGGACTGGTTTCAGACCTTGGGCAATTTCCAAGTGCTACCGGTTCTCCCTGACACTGCGCGGCCGAGCGCGCCAATGCTGCTTCCCAGCCCCCTGAGCGCGATCAACGTCGCCTTCTGGAGCCGGGGGATCGAAGAAGCCCTCCCGGCGGTGTTCCAGGTCGCAGGGGTCACCGCGGCGCAGCCGCGCATTTTTATCAGCTACCGTCAAACAGACGTGGCCGCGGCCGCGATCCAGCTTTTCGACGTGTTGTCGCACGATGGCTTCGACGTTTTCCTCGATCACTTCCGGGTGCCGCCAGGTGTCAATTTCCAAGAGCGACTGCGCCAGGAACTCGGCAACAAGGCGATGGTCCTCGTCCTCGAATCGCCCAATCTGGCGAGTTCGCAATGGGTCGCCTTCGAAATTGCCGAAGCCCGGGCCTGCGGGTTGGGGCTTGCTGCGCTCAACTTCGCTGGCGCGCCGCAGATGGCTGGCATCGACCCATCGCTGCGTCTTTCCTTGCACACAGGCAATATCACGCCTGGTGGGGAAATCGACGATGCTGCGCTCAGCCAGGTCCGCGCATTCGTACGCAGCCAACACGACCGTGCGTTGCTGAGGCGGCGTATCCTGCTTGAGCAATCTTTCGAGCAGGCGGTCGTGCAGGCAGGCGGATGTGCGCCGCAGCGCTTTGCCGACGGCTCGTTCCGCATCGCCGCACCGACCAAGACTTACCATGCCTGGTTGACGCCGCGCCCACCGGAACTGCCGGACTACCACCGTGCGCACGGCGCGACGTTGCCGCCAGCCGAGGCCGTGCTCATTGGCCTGTCGCAATTAATGGAGGTCTCGCGTCAGCGGCAGCACGAATGGCTGGCGGGGCTTTGCAACATGACGCTCATCGACGAGGGTATGATGGCGCGCGCTGTTGGAGACATGGTGAGGGGCACGCTATGAGCTGGATGCAACGCGGCGAACGCCTCCGGGGCCGCACCATTATGCTGGCGGCCGGCATGCCCGAAGGCGAGCCGGGTGGCGATGCGGACGCGCGGATCGGCGGTTGGGACATCGACCAAGCGATCGTGGCGCTTGCTCGCGCGGTCTTCGTCGAAGGCGGCCGCCTGGTCGCCGAGAGCGACGCGCACCTAACTCTGCTTCTCGCGATGATCGCGGGGGAGTATCAGACCCAGCGCTTCGCTGAAGGCAGCGGCCACGCCGATGCCGACCTTACGCCTTCGGTTCGCGTCCACCGGACCCGGCCGCGCTCGGACCGCGAAGATGAGGACGAGGCTCTGCTCGAGCGCTATAGCTTGGTCGACTTCGCGGACCGAGCAAACGATGATCCGTTCGGGGACAGCAAAATTTCCGCGCCATCCCCGCGCGACGAACCCATTGCGCTGGTTTGCATCGGCGGCGATGCCGGCGTGATCGAACAGGCCCACCGGTTCGCGAGCAAGGAGTCATACCGGCCGATATTCGTGCTTAAGACGACCGGCGGCGCAGCCGCACGACTGGCCGTCGACCCAGTTCTGACCGTCGAGGCGATTGATACCGCGATCGCAGAGCAGGTCTGGAGCCGGGCCCGAGCGCGGCTGGAGGCCACCGAATTTGAGTTTGACCGGCGGCGCTATGAGTTCGAAGTGCGGATCGTCCCCTATCCGGTGATCATGCAGACGATTGTCGACCGGCTCGCGCGCCGTGATGACTACGTCCCGGCCTAGGAGGGGCAGCTTGAACACGCCCATGTCGTTGGACCAAGAATCGCTCGTGCAGATGCGGGTCGCGCATCTGGATATGATCCAGTCGATCATCGCGCGCCTGTCGGGTTTCAGCGCCAATGCGAAGACGTTCTGCATCACCATCCTGGCTGCGCTAGTCACCGTCGCATTTCAAAAGCCGGTGCCCGAGATGATCTGGGCTGGCATCGCCGTGCCACTGGTCTTCGCCTCGCTCGATGCCTATTATCTCGCGTTGGAAAAGCAGTTCCGGGACATGTATGCTGCGGTCTGCAGCAGAGCTCTCGATCAGGCTGCGGACCTCACGATCGCGCCGACGAAGCTCAAATTTAAAGAAGTCGCCGCAGCATTTTTCAGCCCGTCTGTCATCGGTGTGCATCTTCCGCTTCTTCTAGGCATGTGCTCGCTGCTCTATCTGGCGGGCAAGCTGGCAGCGGCCGATTGACGATTGTCAAGGAGCGACCGCTTCCGGGGTGGGCGGGCTGGCGGCGCAGCGGCTAAGTGGGGCGCGAAGTAGACGCTCCCGGACGGTTGGCTCGCTGTCCGCTCTCCACACCAAGCGGTCATTCCCGAAGGAGCAGTTCCAGACTAAAACTGCGCGCACGAGCAAAGTGCTGTGGAGGGGTGCTTGGAACCGTGACCGCAAGTCGTCATCCTCAATGGCGTTGGCAGTGTCGGGAAAAGCTCCACGGCGAAGGCGCTTCAGGCCATCACCTCCAGGCCGTTCCTGTACGTCGCCATGGACGCCTTCCTGAACATGCTGCCAGAGAAAATGCTTGCCCATCCGGACGGCCTGCTCTTCGAGGCAGCACAGGACGACGGCAAGCCGGTCATCGCCATTAGGACCGGCCCGGTCCTTGAGCATGCCATGCGGGGTATGCGGCACGCCATCGCCGCGATGGCCGCGCAAGGGAACAATCTCATCGTTGATGAGGTCATGATCGAGGCTCGGACAGCGCAGGAGTATCGCGACCTTCTGCGGCCCGTCGACCTCCGTCTGGTTGGCCTCTTCGCCCCGCTCGATGTGCTTGAATCGAGAGAGCGTGCGCGGGGCGACCGGGAAGTCGGCCTGGCGCGCTGGCAGTATGGCTGGACTTGCTTCGGAAAAGTGGAGAGCTCCTGATGCGAAGGAAGGAGATTTCCGGCGATGGAGCGGAAGCGGTTCACGAAGCCGTTTGAGGAGGAGGCGGTTCGGCTGCTGCGGACGAGCGGGCGGACGAAGCGGGAGATTGGGGAGGACCTTGGGGTCAGCCTGTCGACGCTGACGCGCTGGCTGGCCCGGGCTCGGGAGCGGGAGATGGAAGATCCGAGCCGGCGCCCTGCGGGTGAAGATCCGGCGGCGGAGTTGAAACGGCTGCGGCGGGAGAATGAGATCCTGCGCCAGGAGCGGGACATCCTGAAGCGGGCCGCGGTTTTTTTCGCCAGGGACGGGCTGAGGCCCGAGCGCCATTGGTTCGAGCGATGGGCCGAAGGATGAGGTTTACCCTCATCGACCGGGCGAAGAAGGACTTCCCTGTCCAACGGCTCTGCCGGGTACTCGGTGTCAGCGCGAGCGGGTATTTTGCTTGGCAGTCCCGCCCGCCCAGCCAGCGGCAACGTCAGGACATGGTGCTGCTGGCGCATGTCCGCGCCGCCTTTGCGCTGTCGAACGGCACCTACGGCAGTCCGCGCATGACCCGCGAACTGCGCGATCAGGGCCTGGCGGTAGGCCGGCGGCGCACGGCGCGCCTGATGCGCGACAACGGCATGCGCGCTCGTCAGAGGCGGTGTTTCAAGCGTACCACGGACAGCGAGCACGCGTGGCCGGTTGCCCCGAACCTGCTGGATCTGGATTTCACCGCCACGGTGCCGAACCAGAAATGGTCGGCGGACATCTCCTATGTTTGGACCAGGGAGGGGTGGCTTTATCTGGCGATCGTGATGGACCTGTTCTCACGGCGCATTATTGGCTGGTCGGTCAGCGATCGTCTGCATCGCCATCTCGCTTTGGCGGCGTTGCGTCAGGCCCTGGCCATCCGCCGCCCGCAACCCGGCCTGATCTGCCACTCGGACCGCGGCAGCCAGTACTGTTCCGTGGACTACCAGACCGAGCTTCGCCGGCGCGGCATCCACATCTCGATGTCCGGCAAGGGCAACTGTTACGATAACGCCATGGTCGAGACCTTCTTCAAAACCCTGAAATCCGAACTCGTCTGGAGGAGTGTCTTCATGACCAGGTACGATGCCGAGGCTGCCATCGGCCGCTATATCGACAGCTTCTACAATCCCGTCCGGAGACATTCGTCCCTGGACTTCATCAGCCCCGCCGCCTACGAAAGACAGGCGGCTTGACCCATAACAGCTCTCCACTTTTGCGAAGCAAGTCCAGGCGGCGTCCACCGAGGTATCACTTACGACCTGGAGGTGGATACGGTGTCGGCGGTGCCTGCGGAGTGCGCCCGGCTGATCCGGGATGCCTTCCGGCTCTGACGGCCCGCGCATCCGGCGCGAGCCGTCGAGCATGTCCGCTCACCACCCATCGCCGCCTTTTGCTGCGCGTGCGCGAGGGAACCAGCCGATTTTGCTGCTGCTGTGGCCCCCGCGTGGACGATGTAGACGCGCAAGGCGATCACCCGCTCAAGCCTCCTCGAGGTCATCCCCGCGGGCGACGTGCAGGCGGCCGACGCCGCGCCCCCGGATCTCGTGGCGGCCGTCATGCGGGCCGTGGCGCACCTGCGGCAGACCAGCGCCTTCCTCGCCCGGTTCCACCCTGGGGTCGATCATCGAGGGCGCTTGGGGCCGCCTCGCCGCCTCACGCCAGGCTGAGGGCCCGCGCGGCGCGTCGGCTTCTCCTCCGGCCGGAGGTTGAGGCGTCATAAATTAT
>JAJYFW010000175.1 GCA_021785335.1 Pseudomonadota bacterium | reverse complement strand
CCGCAAGACCACCACCGCGACGAACCTCGCCGCGGGCCTGGCCGCGCGCGGTCAGCGCGTGCTGCTGATCGACATCGACCCCCAGGGCAACGCCTCAACCGCCTTCGGTATCCACCGCAACGACCGGTCCAAGGGCACCTATGCCGTGTTGCTCGGCACGCCGCTCGCCCAGGCGGTCCGGCCTACGGGAATCAAGGGTCTGGACATTGTTCCCGCCGATCCGGACCTTGCTGGCGCAGAAATCGAGCTGATCAACGTGGAAAGACGGGAATTCCGCCTGCGCGAGGCCCTCCAGGACGCGCCCTACGACATCGTCCTCATTGATTTGCCCCCCTCGCTGACGCTGCTGACACTGAACGCCCTGGTTGCCGCCACCGGTGTGCTGGTTCCGCTCCAATGCGAGTTCCTGGCGCTGGAAGGAATCACCCAGATCACCCGCACGATCGAGGCGATTCGCCGCAGTCTCAACCCCAAGTTGCGCCTCGAGGGTGTGGTGCTGACCATGTATGACCGCCGCAACAACCTCTCCGAGCTCGTTGCGGCCGATGCGCGCACGTTTTTCAACGCCAAGGTCTTCGAAACCGTCATTCCCCGGTCTGTCCGCCTCTCGGAGGCGCAGAGCTACGGCCGGCCGGTGCGTGACTACGACCCCAAATCCCCCGGGGCGGTGGCCTACGAGGCCCTCGCCGATGAGATCCTCACCCGCGAGACCATGCCCGCATGAGCAAACCACCCAAGCTCGGCCGCGGTCTCGCGGCCCTGATCGGCGATGCCGCCGCTCCCGCTCCCGCCGAGGGCATCGCCACCGTCCCGATCGACCAGCTCACCTCCAGCCCCTACCAGCCGCGCCGGCACTTCGATGAGACGAAGATGGAGGAGTTGAGCGACTCCATCCGTCTGCGCGGCGTGCTGCAGCCCCTGCTGGTCCGACCCAAGGATGACGGCTGGGAGATCATCGCCGGCGAACGCCGCTGGCGCGCGGCGCAGATGGCCGGCCTGCACGACATCCCGGTGCTCGTGCGCAACCTCAGCGACGACGAGGCCGCGGCCGCCGCCATCATCGAGAACGTCCAGCGCACGGACCTCAACCCCGTGGAAGAGGCGGAGGGCTACAAGCGCCTCTCGACCGATTTCGCGCTGACGCAGGAGGCAATCGCCCAGGCCACTGGCAAGTCGCGCAGCCACATCGCCAACGCCGTCCGGCTATTGACGCTGCCGGAGGAAGTGCAGGCAATGCTGCGCGACGGCACGCTCACCGCCGGCCACGCCCGCACGCTGATCGGCCAGCCGGACGCCGTGGAGCGCGCCAAGCGCCTGGCCGAGCGCGGCATGACGGTGCGTCAGGCCGAAAACCTCGTCGCGCCGCGCCAAGCCAAGCACAAGCCCGAGCGCGATGCCGATATCGAGGCATTGGAAGCAAGGCTCGCCGAGGCGCTGGGATTGCGTGTCGCGATCGCCCATGGCCGCAGCGGCGGGACGCTTACGATCCGCTACCGGGATCTCGACCAACTCGACATGGTCATCGCCAAGCTATCGGATTAATATCACGATTTTTCTAAGTTTTTAGTTGGTCCTGGATCCATTCCAGGCGCGCTGCCTGGTCTTGCCACAGCGCTCGCGGCATCTCGGCCAGCGCAACCCGCCCGTCCAGGATCGCCGTCGCCAGCGTTGCGTCGCCGCCGGCTGCTTCCAGCGCTTCTCTGCCGCACAGGGTGGCGGCGATCCCCGATGGCGTGACGCGCGCGACTTCTGCGAGACCGGGGGCGCCGATCGAGGCACGACGCGCATTTTCAGCCAGGAAAACCGCAAGCGGGTTGTCGGCACCGGGATCACCACCACCGTCACCAAGCGCGGCCAGCGTATCGGCGTCCACATCCTGGGCAAAGAGATCCCGCGCGGACACTGAGCGCTCCTCCGCCGCAACCGCCGCGCGTACGACCTCCGCTGTCTCCCCGATTCCCGCGAGGTGGGGCATGTCGCCTCCCGCCTCGGCTGCTTTTGCAAGTGCGGTCTCGAGCTCCGCGAGCACGGCGCGGCGCTTCCCCAGGCTCTCCTCAGCCGTAAGAACGAAGAGCAGGGGCGCCAGTTCCACGATCAGCGCCTCCGGGACGCGGTAGCGGCGTGCAGCGAGCGTTGCGGCGTTCCGCGCCGCCTGGCTGATCTCCACCGTCCAGCGGCAACGCGGCGCCTCCACCACCTCCGGCAGCGGCCGCTCGCCGGTCAGCATGCCGGGCCCCACCCCCAATGCTCGGGCGAGACGACGCTGCGTGTCCTCCCGGTTGCCGGGCTGCATCCCGTTCTCGATGCGCCAGACGCTGTCCTTCGATATGCCCGCGCGTTCGGCCAGCGCATGCAATCGCAGCCCCTGGCGACGGCGCAGTTCCTTCAGCAATTCCGGACGAATGGGCAGCGCCATGGCGACCTCCGCTGCAATCATGCCCGCGGATGCGTCGTCAATCCAGCCCCGTGTCGAAGCGCGCTTTTGCTTCGATTTGATTCCGATTCGGGTTCATCACGAAATCGCTACTAGTCCTCAATGCCGAGTTTTCGAGAGGATCAGTGAGTCATTCGCAAGAATCCGGGCCTTTGCCCCGGCCCCCACCAAGGGCCCTTACCCTTGGAACCGAACGCCGGGGGTCCCGGGCCGAAGCCGCCGGTGTCGGTGCGCGTAGCCCCGCGACTTATTCCCGGACGTCCACGAGCACGAGTTCGGCCGGTGACGCCGCCTTGATCTCGATCCGCTCCTCGCCGGCTATGCCCACGCCCGCCCGCTCGGGCACCGCGACGCCATTCACCGAAACCGTGCCGCGCGAGGGAACGAGGTAGATCGCGCGACCTTTCTCCGGAGTCACGACATGGCTCTCGCCGATTCCCAGCGTGCCGGCAGCAAGCGATGCATCGGCATGCAGTGGCAATGCCGATTCGTCCCGCCGCTCGCGCCCATCCGCCAGCACCGCGATGCCGGTGCGCGGGAATCGCCGCGTCGCCCAGCCCGGTGCCGCACGCGCGCGATCCGGGATGATCCAGATCTGGAACAGCCGCGTCGGCGTCTTCTCGAGATTGTATTCGGCATGAACGATGCCGGTCCCGGCGTGCATCACCTGGATGTCGCCGGCCTCCGTCCGCCCCTGGTTGCCGAGGCTGTCGCGATGCGTGATCGCCCCCTCCCGCACGTAGGTGATGATCTCCATCTCCCGGTGCGGATGCGGGTCGAACCCGGTGCCGGGCGCGATCGCGTCGTCGTTCCAGACCCGCAGCGCCCCAAATCCCATCCGCGCCGCGTCGTAATAATCCGCGAAGCTGAAGTGGTACCTGGTATCCAGCCACTCGTTGCGGAATGCGCCGAGGGCCCCGAACGGCCGCACGTCGATCATGGGTCTGTCCTCCGGTTATTCGTTCGTTGTCGAACGATCAGCCGGGTATATTGTCACTCGCTTCCTTCGCCGCAAGGGCGCAGGCGCTGCCCGGCTCCGCGGCGGCGGCCTGGCCGAGCTTCCGCAACAGCGTCGCCAGCCGCTCCAGCTCCGTTCGGTTCAGCCCCCCCATCGCGCGCGCGATGTCCGCGGCGTGGCGCGGGAACAGGCCTTCGATCAGCGCCCGCCCCTGGTCCGTCAGCCCCACCGTCACGCTGCGCCGGTCCGCGGTGTCGCGGCAGCGCGCGATCAGCCCGCGGGCCTGCAGCTTGTCCAGCACGTCGGTCATGTTCGCGGCCGACGTCAGCACCTTGCGGCCGAGTTCCCGCTGGCCCATCGGCCCCTTGTGCAGCAGCGCCTCGAGCACGCCGAGCTGCGTCGTCGTGAGCCCGTGCGCGGCCAGCAGGGGCTCGACCACGCCCACCACCGCGCGCGACGCCCGGAGCAGCTTCACGTAGGCGCGGACCGCGGCCAACGTGCACGGGTCCTCCACGCCGAAGATGGTCCCCCGGGCCGGTGTGGCGCCGTCCATGCTACCGGCACATCATCACAGGCAGGACCGCATGTTCGAGGACGTGGCGGGTCACGCCGCCGAGGATCAGCTGGCGCAGGCGGGAATGCGAATACGCGCCCATGGCGAGCAGGTCGGCGCCGAACTCCTCCGTCGCCTTCAGCAGTCCCGCGCCGACGTCCCGGTCCACGGGGCGGAAGACCGCGATATCGGCGCTGATACCGTGCAGGGCCAGGTAGGCCTGAAGGTCCGCCGCACCAGGGCCCCTGCGGTGATACTCATCGGCGGTGAGGATGCGCGCCGCCGCGGCGCGCTGCGCCCAGGGCAACACCGCATGGACCGCCGCAGCCGACTCCGCGGTGCCGTTCCAGGCGATTGCGACCCGCGTGCCGATGGTCTCCGGCGCCGAATGCGGCGCAACCAGCACCGGCCGTCCGGAATCGAACAGCACCGCGTGCAGCGCGTCCGAGGAGGAGACGTCCTCCCCCGCCTCCGGGTGCGGCACGATGGTAAGGTCGGCGAGCCGCGCCTGCTGGGCGACCAGATCCTCCTCCCGGCCGGTGATGGTCGCGAAGCTGGCCGTTGCCTCGCCCGCGCCGGGCCGCGCCTCGGCCAGCGTCACGCCGTGGGTGGCGACGAACTCGGCGAACATCTCGTGGACCGCGTGGGCCCGCTCGCCGGACTCCTTCTCCGTCGCCGTCATCATCTCCTCGATCATCGCGCCGGAGAGCCCCTCGCCGGCCAGCGGCGCCACATCCCGCGCATCGACGCGGACATGCAGCGCCGTCACATGCGCGGTCCAGCCTCGGGCCACCATCAGCGCCGTGGACAGCGCCGCCTCCCCTGCCGCGGTGCTGGTCAGCGGCAGCAGCAGCTTGCGGATCGCCATGGTGCGTCTCCCTTCTCTTTCGTCCTGAAAGGCTAGCACATCCATCAGCCCCGGCGTCACGCCGGAGCGCGACGCGCTCAGGAAGTAGCCGACACGATGCCAACCCGCCGGAGGGCGGCGACAATCCGGCCCACCGCGGCATCGGTCTCGGTCGCGTCCACTGCCAACCAGTCGCCTGGTCCGGGATCGGCGGCGAGCGCCGATTCGAGCACCGCGAGGTCCGCATCCGAGGCATCGCCACGCCGGGCCGTGACGCGCGCTCGCAGCGTCCCGGGCGGAGCCGTGAGCCACACGCCCAGGAAGGGCAGGTTCCCTGCCGCCTCCCGCACCCACATGCGATGCGCGGGGTTCATGAACGTGGCGTCCGCGATCACGCCATGGCCGCGCGCGG
>JAJYFW010000174.1 GCA_021785335.1 Pseudomonadota bacterium | reverse complement strand
TCGTCTTGAACCGCGAATCCGCATAATCCCTGTGCATCACGCCAACGAACGCGTCGCCCGAAAGGCTCGGCAGCAGCCGGAACAGCGCGCCCACCCCGGCGCGGAACCCGTCCGAATTGCGGAAATAGAAATACTGGAAGTCGTCCGGCACCGTGTCGTAGCGCCGCAGGTCGCCGAGCAGTTCGGCATAGGGCCGGAACCCCGGCCGCGCGTCGTCGCGCGCGAGGATGCCGAAGGTGTAGCGGTTGCGGTCGCGGTCCTGATTATTGATCTCGCCGTGCAGGCCCTCGACATTGCCGAAGGTGAGCCGCTCGACCGCCGCCCCCGTGCGGATGCTGAACGTGCCGACGCGGCGGATCACGCCGGCATAGGCGTTCATCTCGGTATACGGCGTCGGCGTCAGCCCCTCCACCGCGTCGGGCGATGAGCGGTCCTCGTGCTCGTGCAGCACGATGCCGCCGAGCACCACCCGCGTCTTGGCATTGACGTCGATCCGCCCCTCGACCTGCGCATGCCAGTCCGCGGTGTTCTCGTTGCCATGCGTCCAGTAGCCGGTCAGGTCGGCGCCGACCTCCGCATACAGCGCGTTGCGCTTCCAGTTCGACTGGATGGCGATCACCGGCGAGATCGTGCCGACCGCATCGGCAACCCGCCCCGTCCGCGTCGCGTAGATATTGTCGTCGTAGAACGTCCCGGCCTGGATGCTGGGATAAATCGTGTAGTCGCCAACCTTGTAGCCCGCCGGCCCGATTTCCGGCGGCTGGCGGCGCAGGTTCGCCGGCCCCATCGCCGGCAGCGGCGGCATGATGCGGATGTCGGTCGCGGCATAGCCGCTCAGCTCCCGGTCCACCGCGCGGCGGACCGCATCGCGCACCGGCGCCGGCGCGGCACTAACAATGCGCGCCTCGATCTCCCGATAGACCGGCAGGTTGGCGCCGACGAAATCCGGCACCGGCGAAGCCGCGGCGCGGGCGAGTGCGGCGGCCGCCCCCGGCGTCGCCACCAGCGACGGGTTCGCGGCGAGCACCCTTGCCAGATCGTCCAGCAGCGCCCGCGGCCCGCTTTCCGCGGCGGTGTCGAACTGCCGCGAAATCGCCGCCGGCACCGCCTCCGCCCGCGCCGCGCAGGGCAGCGCCAGCGCCGCGAAGGCTGCGAGCGCCAGGCGCCGGGCCTCCACCGCCGGCCGCGCGCGCCTCCGAAGTCCCCTTGATTTCGCCGCACGAAAATGAAAACCGGACATGCTGTTCACCCTGCTGGGCCGCCTCATGGTCAGGACCGTAGTCGCTTCGCCGGCCACTCCGACCTGACAAAACGGATTACACCGAAAGACGCAGCGGGGACTTGATCTGGATCAGCGCACGCATGCCGGATTGCGAATATTTGTGCCGTCAGCGGACGCTTCCTCATCGTGAGGCGGCGGAACAGTCAAGGCGCCCCGAACATGCGTGCACGGCCCCGAAGCGGGTGGCGTATCATTGCCGGACTTCTTCTCGCCGCGCCGTTAGCGGCACCCGGCCTCGCCGCGGCGCAGACCACGACCCCGCATCGCGGCGCGCCCTCCGGCGATGTCTATCCCCGCGCCGCCGCCTGGTGCTCGAATTTCCGCCTCGGCGCGCTCTCCGCGAAAACCCGGATGGACGCCGCCAACCTCCAGCGCCTGCGCGCCGCGCAGGAGGAACTCGCCCCCGGCTTCACCGCCGGCGGCGCGCGCACCGGTCTCGATCTTCTCGCCGGCTATCAGGAGCAGCTCGAACGGCGCCATCCCGATATCGGCCTGGCATCGACCTATCTCGCGATGGTCAGCACCGTGCCGGTCACCACCGACGCGCTCCGCCGCGTCAACGCGCTGCTCTGCGTCAGCACGACGCGCGCGACCGCCGCACAGATCGCCGCGACCGCCGAGGCCGCGCGCCTCGACCTCGCGCGCTAGCCGGATGACGCCAATGGAGCCGGACATGATCAAGCGATCCCCGAATACAAACGATACGTTTGATACGGTCACGCGACGCCGGATCGTCCTCGGCGCGGCCGGCCTGTTCGCCGCCGCCGTCGCCTTTCCTGTCCCGCTCCTCGCCCAGCAGCACGGCGGCGGCGAGAGCGGCGGCAACGGCCAGGGCGGCAATGGCCAGGGCGGCGCCGGTCATGGCGGCGGCGAAGAGGGCGGCTCCGGTCACGGCGGCGGCGCCGGTCATGGCGGCGGCGAGGGCGGCGAGGGCGGCGGCGGCGGTGAATCCGGCGGCGGCAACGGCCAGGGCCGCACGCCGGCGCAGCGCGCCCTGCGGCACCGCCAGCGCACCGGGCGCACCCTCGGCGGCGGCGAGTCCACCGGCGGCCACGGCGGCGGCGGCGATCACGGCGGCGGCAATCACGGCGGCGGTGACACCGGCGGCGGCGATACCGGCACCGACACCGGCGGCGGGACCGACACCGGTTCCGGCACCGGCGGCACCACGCCCGACGGCGGCCTCACCGCGCCGCCCGACGGATCGACCTCCGGCCCCATCGGGGGGGCCACGGGTGGCGAGCATTTCGTCCATCCCGGGCCGGGCTACTGGGGCGCCGACGGCAAGGTGCTGCGGCGCCGGTGACGACATGTCCACGTTCATCAAGGGAACTGCAACAATGACGAAGATGAAGACAGCGCGCGGCTCCTTGCGCACGATCCTGCTCGCCGGCGCGGCCGTCGCGCTCGCGTTCGCCACGCCGCAGACCCCGCGCGGCATCGGCGCCCTCATGCCGGTCGCCCACGCGCAGAGCGACAGCGGGCACGCCGGCAGCCAGGGCGGCGGCGGCCATGCCGGGCAGGGCGGTGCGGCGAGCGGCACCCACGGCACCGAGAGCAGCCACGGCACCCGCAGCACCCATGCGCCCGGCACCTCGGGTCAGGACATGGGGCAGGGCGGCAGCGTCGGCACGCGCGGCCATTACGGCCAGGGCGGATCGACCGGCACCGAAACCGGCGAGGAAGGCACCAGCTCCGACCGTCAGGGTCCGCGCTTCGGCGGCGGCGAGAATTCGCGCCAGCCCGAGGCCGGCACGCGCGGCGGCCGCCCGGCCTGGGCGAAGGAGGGCATCCCCGCGGTCGAGCTCGGCCGCCTCAGCGTCGCCCGCGCGCCGGCCCAGGTGCTCGACCACGCCTTCAGCGAGGTGATCAGCAACTGGACGACCACGACCGCCAGCACCATCATCACCCTGACCGACGGCACGCAGATCACCGTCGCCCAGCTCTACTCGATGTCGGCGGCCGATTTCGCCAACATCGTCGCGACCGACTATGCGGCCGTCACCCGCATCGACTCCCCGCTCGAGAATCTCTCCCTGCTCAAGAACCTGCTCTCCTCCGGCTCGACCGCGCTCACCGGCGTCACCCCGTCGAGCACCGACGATCTCGCGGCGATCTTCCTTGGCTCCGCCTCCGACAAGACGATCGCGATCAGCACCGATACGGTGATCGCGGTCAACACGATCCTCAACCTGCCGCCGCTGACCGACCAGCAGGTGGCCGACATCGCGGCCAAGGCCGAGCTGGTGCGCGACGCGATCCTGACCGGCCACGGCGAATAGCGCGCGGCACCGTCACCCCATCGCGCGGACGCGGGTGATCGCCCCGGCGGTCACCCCGTCTCAGCGCGCATACGGATCGGCGAGGGCGGGCAGCAGCCGGCCCGCGCATTCGCCGAACCCGATCGTGTAGCCATCGCCCGTCGCCGCCCCGCGCAGCGTCACCCTGTCGCCATCGAGGAGGAAGCGGCGCGCCGTCCCGTCATCCAGCGCGACCGGCTCGCGCCCGCCCCAGCTCAGCTCCAGCATCGAGCCGCGGCTGTCCTTCGTCGCGCCGGAAATCGTGCCCGAGCCGAGCAGGTCGCCGGTCCGCATCGGCGCGCCCGCCGTGGTGTGGTGCGCCAGCAGCTGTGCCGCGGAATAATACATCTCGCGATAATTCGTCCGGCTGATCACGCTCTCGGCACCACCCTCCGGCGCGAGCCCGACCTCCAGCGCGATATCGTAGAGCATCGGCCCGTCCTCATGCAGATAGGGCAGCAGCTCGGCCTCGCGCGGCGGCGTCGAAACCCGGAACGGCTCCAGCGCGTCCTTCATCACGATCCAGGGCGAGATCGTCGTCGCCGTCGCCTTCGCCTGGAACGGCCCCAGCGGCTGGGCTTCCCAGGCCTGGATGTCGCGGGCCGACCAGTCGTTCAGCAGCACGTAGCCGAAGATCATCGCGTCCGCCTCGGCCACCGTCACCGGCCGCCCCGCCGCCGAGGGCAGGCCGACCACGGCGCCGAGTTCAAGCTCGAAATCGAACCGGCGCGACGGCGCGAAGACCGGCCGCTCGAACCCGGCCCCCTTCAGCTGCCCCCACGGCCGATGGAACTCCGTGCCCGACACCACCACCGACGACGCCCGGCCATTATAGCCCACCGGCATGTGCAGCCAGTTCGGCGGCAGCGCGTTCTCCGGCCCGCGGAACAGCGCGCCCACGTTGAAGGCGTGATTCCGCCCGGCATAGAAATCCGTATATTCCGCCACGCGAAATGGCAGATGCAGGCGCGCGTCCCGCTGCGCCACCAGGTGCGGCGCCACCGCGTCGCGCAGGGGCGATCCCGCCGCCAGCAATCCGGCGAGCCGCCCCCGCAGCGCCCGCCAGGTCCGCGGCCCCGCCGCCATCGCCGCGTTCCACGCCGGCTCGGCGAACAGCGGCGCCCCCGCGAGATCGAGCCCCCCCTCGCGCTCCAGCGCCGCGACATCGAGGATCGCATCGCCGATCGCCACCCCGCAGCGCGGCCCCGTGCCCGCGGTCGAGAACACGCCGCAGGGCAGGTTGTTGAGCGGAAACGCCGCCCCCGGCGCATTGGCGCTCTCCACCCAGGAGACGACCAGCGTCATCGGCCGTCTCTCCGGCAAGCCGTCACGCTGCCGCTGCCGGCGTGAAGCCCAATTTTTTCTCCCGTCCCGTCCGCCATTCGATGCAATCCTCCTGCGGCGGAGCCCCGCGCCGCGCGGTTGACTTTCGTTTCACTTGCACTGCACCCTTTCCGCCGGCCCGGCGCAAGACCGGGCGCCCGATAAACACCGGGAGGAACCATGACCGCCACCGACAATACCGCGGGGCTCCTGCTCGCGCGGCTCGACCGGATCCCGAACTGGACCCTGCCCAGGCTCTACGCGCTGGTGATCGGCATCGGGTTTCTCTTCACCTTCTACGATATCTTCG
>JAJYFW010000173.1 GCA_021785335.1 Pseudomonadota bacterium | reverse complement strand
GTCGAGCAGCAGGATATGCCCGCTCTGCTCGCCGCCCACGTTGCACCCGGTCCGGCGCATCGTCTCCATCACGTAACGGTCGCCGACGCGCGTCCGGTGCAGCGTCAGCCCCAGCCCAGCGAGAAACCGCTCGAGCCCGAGATTGGACATGACGGTGGTCACGATCCCGTCGCCCTCGAGCCGCCCCGCGTCCCGCCAGGCCCGCGCGATCAGCGCCACGATCTGGTCGCCATCCACCAGCGCGCCCTTCTCGTCGGCAATGATCACCCGGTCCGCGTCGCCGTCGAGCGCGATGCCGAGGTCCGCCCCGTGCCGGCGCACCTCCTCCTGCATCAGCCCCGGCGCCGTCGAGCCGCAGTCGCGGTTGATGTTGAACCCGTCGGGCTCCACGCCGATGCGGACCACGTCCGCGCCGAGCTCCCACAGCACCGCGGGGGCCACGCGATACGCCGCCCCGTTGGCGCAGTCGATCACGATCTTCAGCCCGTCGAGCCGCATGCCGCGCGGGAAGTTCGCCTTCACGCTCTCGATGAACCGCCCGCCCGCGTCCTCCAGCCTGGCCGCCCGCCCGAGTTGCGCGGAAGGCGCCAGCCGGCCGGAGAGATCGGTCGCCATCATCGCCTCGATCTCGAACTCGGCCTCGTCGGAAAGCTTGAACCCGTCCGGCCCGAACAGCTTGATGCCGTTGTCCTCATAGGGGTTGTGCGAGGCCGACAGCATGACGCCGAGATCCGCCCGCAGCGAGCGCGTCAGCATCGCCACCGCCGGCGTCGGCTGCGGCCCCACCAGGATCACGTCCATCCCCGCGCCGACGAACCCCGCCACCAGCGCCGGCTCCAGCATATAGCCGGAAAGCCTGGTGTCCTTGCCGATCACCACGCGGTGGCGGTGCGCGCCCCGGGTGAACAGCAACCCCGCCGCCTGGCCGAGCCTGAGCGCCGTCTCGGCGGTCATCGGGTCGGCGTTGGCGGTACCGCGGATCCCGTCGGTGCCAAAAAGCTTGCGTTGCGTCATGAACGCTTCCTACTCCACCACGCCGAGCCCCTGCCAGACCCTGATCGCCTGCACCGTTCCGGCGACGTCGTGCGTGCGCAGGACCGAGGCGCCAAGCATCACCGCGAGCAACCCCGCCGCCAGCGAGCCGGGGTCGCGCGCCTCCGGCGCCAGCCCGCCGCCCAGCCGCCCGATGAAGTTCTTCCGCGACACCCCCACGACCAGCCGGTGCCCGAGCCCCAGCAGCACCGCGAGCCGCGGCAGCAGCTGCAGGTTCAGCGCCCCGCTCTTGGCGAACCCGATTCCGGGGTCGAGCGCGATCGCGCCCGGCGCCACCCCGCCCGCAACCGCCGCATCCCGCCGCGCCGCGAGTTCCGCCGCCACCTCGCCCACGATGTCGCCGTAGACCGCGAGCCGGTTCATCTCCGCGGGCGTGCCCCGGCTGTGCATCACCACCACCGGGCACCCCGCGCGCGCGACGACGCCCACCGCATCCGGATCGTGCGCGAGCCCGGAAACATCGTTGATCACCGAGGCTCCCGCCGCCAGCGCCGCCGTCATCGTCGCCGCGTGGCGCGTATCGACGCAAACCCGCACGCCCTCGGCGACCAGCCCCACCACCACCGGCAGCACCCGCGCCTGCTCCTCCGCGGGCGAGACCGGTGCGGCCCCCGGGCGCGTCGATTCCCCACCGACATCGACCAACGCCGCGCCCGCGCGCGCCATCGCCACCCCGGCCGCGATCGCGGCGCCGGCGTCGGCATGCTTCCCGCCATCGCTGAAACTGTCCGGGGTAACGTTGAGAATGCCCATCACGTGCACGCCCCCGCCGAGCCCCGCCCAGTCCGGCGGCGCGGCACTCAGCGCCGCGAGCCACCCGCGGTACGGCTCCGCGACATCCCCCAACGGCACGACCGCGCCGCCCGGCAGCCGCGCCAGCGCGAACGCCACGCGCCCGCCGGCCAGCCGCAGCGCGCGCCCGGCGGCCACGGCATCGTCCGCCGCGGCCCCGAAGACCAGCCCCAGCGGTTCGGGAAGTTCCGTGCTCAGCCGGGCTGCGGCGCCGGGTCCAACCCCGGCGGCGGCGAGCCCAGCGGCCGCCCCGCCTGCGGAACGGAGGCGCGCCTGCTGTCCGCGGCCGGCTCGTCCACCACCTTGCGGATCACCGGCTCGCCGCGCAGCACCGTGCGGATCTCGTCGCCGGACAGCGTCTCGTATTCCAGCAGCCCCTTCGCCAGCGCGTGCAGTTCCGCGATGTTCTCGGTCAGGATCGTCCGCGCATGCGCGTAGGACGCATCGATGATCGACTTGATCTCGGAATCGATCTCCCGCGCCGTCGCCTCGGAGACGTTCTTGTTCTGCGTTACCGAGTGGCCGAGGAACACTTCCTGGCTGTTGTCGCCATAGGCGATCATGCCGAGCTTGTCGCTCATACCCCATTCGGTGACCATCCGTCGCGTCTGGTCGGTCGCCATCTTGATGTCGCCGGCGGCCCCGTTGGAGACCTTGTCGGCGCCGAAGATGATCTCCTCCGCGGCCCGCCCGCCCATCGCCATGGTCAGCTCCGCCAGCAGCTTGGACTTGCTCTTGGAGTAGCGGTCGCCCTCCGGCAGGCTCATCACCAGCCCGAGCGCGCGCCCGCGCGGAATGATCGTCGCCTTGTGCACCGGGTCGCATTCCTCCTGGTGCAGCGCGCACAGCGCATGGCCCGCCTCGTGATAGGCGGTCATCTTCTTCTCGGCGTCGCTCATCACCATGGAGCGGCGCTCGGCACCCATCAGCACCTTGTCCTTGGCGTTCTCGAACTCCGCCATCGCCACCACGCGCTTGCCGATGCGCGCGGCCAGCAGCGCCGCCTCGTTCACCAGATTGGCGAGATCGGCGCCGGAGAACCCCGGCGTGCCGCGCGCGATCACCTTGGGGTCGACGTCGGAGGCCAGCGGAACCTTGCGCATGTGCACGCGCAGGATCTTCTCGCGCCCGTTCACATCGGGGTTCGGCACCACCACCTGGCGGTCGAACCGGCCCGGGCGCAGCAGCGCCGGGTCCAGCACGTCCGGCCGGTTGGTCGCCGCGATCAGGATCACGCCCTCATTGCTCTCGAACCCGTCCATCTCGACGAGCATCTGGTTCAGCGTCTGCTCGCGCTCGTCGTTGCCGCCGCCGAGCCCGGCGCCGCGATGCCGCCCGACGGCATCGATCTCGTCGATGAAGATGATGCAGGGCGCGTTCTTCTTGCCCTGCTCGAACATGTCGCGCACGCGGCTCGCGCCGACGCCCACGAACATCTCCACGAAGTCAGAGCCCGAGATGGTGAAGAACGGCACGTTCGCCTCGCCCGCGATCGCGCGCGCGAGCAGCGTCTTGCCGGTGCCCGGCGGGCCCACCAGCAGCACACCCTTGGGGATCTTGCCGCCGAGCCGCTGGAACTTCTGCGGGTCACGCAGGAACTCGACGATCTCCTGCAACTCGCTCTTGGCCTCGTCGATGCCGGCCACGTCCTCGAAGGTCACGCGCCCCTGCTTCTCGGTGAGCAGCCTCGCCCGCGACTTGCCGAAACCCATGGCGCGCCCGCCGCCCGACTGCATCTGGCGCATGAAGAACACCCAGACGCCGATCAGCAGCAGCATCGGGAACCAGGAGAGGAACAGGTGCAGCAGCGGGTTGGTGTTGCCGCCCTGCGGCCGCGCCACCACGCGCACGCCCTTGCTGGTCAGGTTGTTCACCAGCGTCGGGTCGTTCGGCGTGTAGGTCTCGAAGTTGCGCCCGTCGGTCAGCTGCCCGGTGATGTCGTGGCCCTGGATCACCACGCTGCGCACATGCCCCGTGTTCACCTCGGTGATGAAGTCGGAGTACGCGATGTTGGTCGCGCTGTTGTGCGTCGTCCCCGGCTGGAACAGGTTGAACAGAACAACCAGCAGCAGGGCGATGATCACCCACAGCGCCAGGTTGCGGCCGAAATTACTCATCGCGTCCCGCCCATCGCCGGCGCGAGGCCAGCCGCTCGTGCCGTGGCATCCCGCCGCGGCAGCCTATGGTTGAAATCCATGGCGCTAACATAGGGTGTCCGGCGGCGCCGCGCATCCCCTTTCTCATTCACCCCGCGGCAAGCCGGCCGGCACGAAGGCGCCCGGCGCCACCGGCCCAGGCGCAGGCCAACCGCCCGGCGCCCCGCTTCCCGATTCGGGCTCCAGCAGCCAGCCCCCGGCCGCCCCGTTGCGCCTGCTGCCGCGGCGCAGCCTCGCGCCCCCCAGCGTCGCGGCAAGCGGCGCAGCCGCCAGGCGCGCCACCGCGTCCGGCGAAGGGGCGTGCGCCCGCCCGCCCACGGCGCGGATCAATGCCGCCAGCGCCCCGGGCGGCCAGGGCCCCGCCGGCAGCACCGCCCGCCGCCCGGCGTCCGCCGAAAGCCATGCATTCCCAGCAAGCCAGGTGGCCAGCGCCGCGTCCCGTCGGGCCCGCGCCTCGCCATACGCGCGGCTCGCCGCCACCAGCCCCAGCGTCCCCCCGCCGGTACCGTCGGGGTCCGCGCGCAGCGCGCGCAGCCGCCCGCGCAGCGTGCCCGGGTCGCGGTTCGAAGGGTCTTCCACCCAATCGACCTCCGCCGCCGCCAGCAACGCCCGCAACCGCCCAGGCGCCACGCCGAGCAACGGCCGCAGCACGCGCACCCGCGCCGTCTCGCGCAGGGCCGCCATCGCCGCAAGCCCGTCGGGCCCGCTGCCGCGCAGCAGCCGCATCAGCACCGTCTCCGCCTGGTCCCCGGCATGGTGCGCCAGCAGCAGGTGCAGGATGCCGCGCCCGGCCGCCGCCTCCTCCAGCGCCGCCAGCCGCGCCGCCCGCGCCCGCTCCGCCAGCCGCGGTCCCGGCCGCAGCCCCAGCCGCAGCACCAGTGCCGCGACGCCTTCAGCCGCCAGGCGCGCCCGCGCGAGTTCTGCCTCCGCCGCGCTCTCCGCGCGCAGCCCGTGGTCGGCGACCAGCGCCAGCACGTCCCCGCCGCGCGCCCGCGCCCAGCCGCGCGCCAGCAACGCCAGCGCCATGCTGTCCGCCCCGCCGGAAACCCCCACCGCCAGCAGCGGCGCCGGCTCGAACGGCCCCAGCGGGGCCATCAGCCCCGCGAACTCCTCCGCCCCGACCGCGTTCAGCGGCAACCCCGCCTCAGCCGCAACCCGCCGCGTGCGCCGCGTTCATCGCCGGCGTGCGCAGATCCGGGCGCAGTACCGGGAACTTGGCGTGCAGCT
>JAJYFW010000172.1 GCA_021785335.1 Pseudomonadota bacterium | reverse complement strand
CGCCGTGCCCGCGCGCGCCAGCACCACGCCCGCCGCGAGTGCCGCCAGCCGCGCCGCGTCCGCCACCGGCAGCCTGGCCGCGAGCCCGCCCGCGAGCGCGGCCGTCACGCTGTCCTCCACGCCCGCGATGTCGAGCCGCTCGCCCTCCGCCACGCGCAGCAGGGTGGTGCCGGCGGCCTCGGCGAGCATGAGCCCCTCGCCCGGCAGCAGTGTTGCGACCGCGCCGACGCCGAACCGCTCGCGCAGCGCGGCACAGGCCGCCGCCAGCGCGCCCGGCGCCGCCAGATCCATCCCGATCTCCGCCGCCAGCACCGGCACCGAGGGCACCAGAACGTCGACGCCCGCATAGCGCGCGACCTCGCCCCCGTGGACGTTCGCCACCACAGCCCGCCCGGCCGCGCGCGCGGCGGCGACCAGCGCCGGTGCCACCTCGCCATCGAGCACGCCCTTGCGATAATCCGAGAGCACGACGACGGACGTCGCCGCCATCGCGTCGCGCGCGATGCGCAGGACCCGGTCGACGATGCGAGGGTTCACCGGGCGCGGATCGTCGGTGTCCGCGCGCAGCAGGATCTGCGCCTCGCCGTGATGCGCGGCGCCCACGAACCGGGTCTTCACCGTGGTAAGCCGCCCGCCCTGAACCACCAGCCACGGCTCGACGCCCGGCTGCCCCCCGATCAGCCCCGTGAGCTCCGCCCCGGCCGCGTCGTCGCCCACCACGGCAACCAGCGCCACCGCGGCACCCAGGGCACAGAGGTTGCGCACCAGGTTGCCCGCCCCGCCGGGCACCGCGAGCTCGCGCTCGATCGAGAGCACCGGCACCGGCGCCTCCGGGCTCACGCGCGCGACGGCGCCGAACACCGTGCGGTCCAGCATCGCGTCGCCAACCACCAGCACGCCCTGCTGCGCCAGGCGCGAAAGAGCGGCGATGGCATCGCTGTCGGTCATGCCGCCCGCCTAGCCGCGCGCCGCCGGAAGGGCAAGCCTGCGCCCCGCAAGTCCGCCGGTCATGCGCCCGGGACCTGGATGAAGCCGATCCGGTCGGCCTCCAGCACCGCCGCCGTCAGCATGCCGCCAAGCACGGCGCCGGTGTCGATGCCGATGCGCCGCGGCGTCACGGTCACCGTTGCCTCCGGCGTGTGTCCGTGCACCACGACCCAGGGCCGGCCCCAGCCGGGCAGTCCCTCCGCGGCGGAGAGGAACGGCTCGCGGATGGTGGTGAGGTCCTCGCGCGTCTGGCGGATCAGGGCCACGCCCGGGCGCACCCCGGCATGCACGAAGACATAGCTGCCGGCGCGGTGCAGCACCGGGCGCGAGGCGAGGAAGGCGCGCGCCGCCGAAGGCACCAGGCCCGCCCAGTCGCACCGCCCGGCGTCCGGCTTCGCGCCCCAGCTCGCCAGCGTGTCCCAGCCGCCGAAGGCGAGCCAGCCGGCGGCGGCGCGCTTCTCGCCCGCGAGCGCGCGCTCCATCATCGCCTCGTGGTTGCCCGTGAGCACCACCACCCGCACACCCGACACGGGGAACGGCGCCATCGCGCGCGCCACCACGCCGGCGGAATCCGGCCCGCGGTCGATCAGGTCGCCAATATGCAGCACCGTCGCGCGCGCCACCGGCCGCGCGTCGAGGTCGGCCGCGATCACCTGCGTCAGCGCGTCCATTGCCGCCACGCAGCCATGGATGTCCCCGACCGCGTAGATGCGTTCGCCCGCCGGCAGAAACCCTGGCGCGGCGCAGGTGGCGAGCCGCGCCGTCGCTAATCTGTCCGATACCATTTCGCGCCAGCATAATCCGGCGCCGCCGGACCGTGGAACCAAACCGGGCTCCGGCGTGGTCAAGATTTGTCGGTGCCGCGCCCCACCCTCGCCTGCCCTGCGAGCGGAGATGAAGTTGCCCACCCCGGAGAGTCACGTGTCGGAAAACCCGGCACACCCGCGCCGCGCGAGCACGGCCCTCGTCCACGCCGCCGAGGCGCCGCGCCGGCTGCGCGCCGCCGCCGCCGAGCGCCTGCGCCCCCCAGGTGCGTAACAAAACGCTCCCGTTCCGCCGCGCGGACCTATCGACCCGGTCGCGCGGCACGGTCTAGGCTCCCCGGGAACGGCGCGGTGCGGACATGGGAACGGGAGCGAAACTTTTGCAGCCCGTCGCCGGCCGGGGCGCGGGAGGGGGCATGCCGACTTCGCACGATCGCGGGCTGCGCGAGGGCTCGGGTCCACGGCGCGAGATTTACGGAATCCAGTGCCTGCGGGCACTCGCCGCCACGATGGTGGTGTTCCACCATACGCTCGAGGAGTCCAACGGCTCCGCGCATCCGTTCAGCCCCGGCTGGCTGACGACGGGCGGGGCGGCGGGTGTCGACATCTTCTTCCTGATCAGCGGCTTCATCATGATCCACACGTCCTTCGGCGCCGACGGAGCGCCGCCGGGACCCGGACCGTTCCTGTTGCGAAGGGCCGCGCGGATCTACCCCGCTTACTGGGTCTGCTGCCTCGGCATGGTGGCGATCTCGATGCTCGGGTATCTTCACGCGCATCCGCTGCATGCCTATGGCGTGTTCGCCTCGCTCGTTCTGCTGCCGACCCATTCGCCGCTGCTCTACGTGTCGTGGACGCTCGTCTACGAGGCCTATTTCTACCTCGTCTTCGCGCTCGCCCTCGTTTCGCGCGACAGCACGAGGACGGCGGCCATCGCCACCGGGATCATCGCCGCCGTGCTCTTTCTCATCCGCTATGGCCTGGGAATGCCGGCGAGCGCGTTTCTGGCCAATCCGATTCAAATGGAGTTCTGCGCTGGCATGTGGCTCGCGGTGCTCTACCGGCGCAATGGCTTCTCGTTGGGCTCGTGGCTCGCCATCCCCGCGCTGGCCCTGCTCTACGCCGCGCCGCTCTTTTCCGCGCATCCGAACACCAACGGCCTCATCGACTGGCCGCGCGTGTTCTTCTGGGGGATTCCGGGGGCCCTGCTTCTGCTGGCATCACTGCGCGTCGGGACGGGCGCAGCGCTGTCGCGGTTCGGCGTGCGCCTGGGCGATGCGTCCTATGGCTTGTACCTGACGCATCCGTTCCTCACGCTGGCCTATGCCGCCGCGTTGAAGCGAACCGGCCTGCATCACCTTCCGCAACCGATGATCGTCGCGGCCGTCGTCGCGGCGAGCATCGCCGTGGCGCTTGCCTTTCGCTCCCGTATCGAAAAGCCGCTCGGCAACCTGCTCAGGCGACGGCTCGGCCGGACATTGCCGGTCGCGGCCACCGTCGGGCAGCCGGTGTAAGGCGTGGCTCTTCGCGCGCGCTGCCCGGCCCTCCCGCCGACGGCGCGCGGGCAAGGCGGGTTTCAATTGCGCGCACGCCCCGGCACCGACTACGATCCCGGCCTTCGGCCGTGCCGGCGTGCCGGCCCGGTCGGGGGCAAGACGTCCGACCCAACCCCATGCCGAACGAACGAGCGATCGGCGAGCGATCCCAGCCAGCAAACGATCCCAGTGCGTGACATGAAATCCTTCGCGGCATGAAGCCATCCGGACCCGGCGCGGCAAACGCGGGACGGCACGTGCATCCGGACGCGGATGACACGGTGCGGCTGCGCCCGGCGCGCGCAGGCGACCCGCGAACGGGCCCGCACGCAGCGTCGCTCTCGTCCAAGCCGGCGTCGCGCGTCGGTCGCCGCGCCTGGCTTGCCGCCGGCGGCGTGGTCTGCGCGGGCTGCCTGCTCGGCGCCGGCTATTACCTCACCCGCCGGTCTGGGCCCCGCGTGGCCACCGCACCGGCGCCGCGGCCGGCCGGGCCCCGCCATTTCGTCATCCGCACCGCGACCGAGAACCAGATTCTCCACAACGCCACGGCGCCCGGCGTCACCGTCTTCCGCTTCGCGCACGACGCGCGCGTGCTGGTGCTCGACTTCGCGACCATGCTGCAGCAGGGCCTGATGCTCGACCGCGTCGCCGCCCTGATCGAGAAGGCCGGCACCCCGCGCGACCGCGTGCTGACCGAGGCGGAGCTGCTCGCCGCCATCCGCAAGGACGGCGACTCCATCGCGACCTACTATTACGGCCATGACTACAGCGCGGACTCGCTGCGCCGCTTCTTCGCGCTCGCCGACGCCGGAAAGATCGCGCTCGACTCCGAGGAGCAGCGGCTGCGCCAGCTGCTGCAACAGGAGGGGTGGTTCGCGCCCGGCATCCGCCGCGGCCTCATCTCCATCCCCGCGGTCGGCTCGCATCCGGACATCACGCTCTCCGCGCGCTACGCGATCCTGCATCACGAGCTGTCGCACGGCGTGTTCTTCAGCGACGCCGACTATGCCGGCCACGTGCTGCGCTTCTGGGACCGCACGCTGAACGGCAGGGAACGCAGCTCGGTGCGGCGCTTCCTCGGCTCCGAGGGCTACGACATGGCCTACGAGGAGCTGATGTACAACGAGATGCAGGCCTACCTGATGTTCACGCAGGACCCGGAATTCTTCCGTCCGGACCTGGTGGGCATGACGCCGCAGTATCTCGCCGAATTGCAGGCCGAGTTCCTGCGCGGCATGCCGAAAGGGTGGCTGCGCGACGCGCTCGCCGCCACGCTGCGCACCGCCCGTTCCGCGGCGCCCGCGAAACCCGTGGCCCCCGCGAAGTCCGTGGCCCACGTCTCGCCGACCTGACCCCGCGGCGCCGGCGGCGCCCACCGCTTGCCCGGACGGCCTGCGGCGCCTAACCACACGCCATGCTGGCACTCGCCGTCGAGAACCTGACCAAGCGCTACCCCGGGGGTAACGCGCCGGCGGTGGACGCGATCTCCTTCGAGGTCGCGCCCGGCAGCACCGTCGGCCTGCTCGGCGGCAACGGCGCCGGCAAGACCACCACCATCGCCATGGTGCTCGGCCTGCTGATCCCCACCGAGGGGCGCATCACGGCACTCGGCCACGACATGGCGCGCGACCGGTTCGCGGCCCTGGCGCGGATGAACTTCTCCTCGCCCTACCTTGCGCTGCCGCACCGGCTCTCGGTGCGCGAGAACCTGACGGTCTACGCCCATCTCTACGACGTGCCCCACCCCGCGCGCCGCATCGCGGAACTCGCGGACGAGCTCGACCTCGGCGAACTGCTCGACGGGCCCGCGGGGCAGCTCTCGGCCGGGCAGAAGACCCGCGTGGCGCTTGCCTAGTCACTGATAAACCGCCCCGAAGTGCTGCTGCTCGACGAACCGACCGCGAGCCTCGACCCCGATACCGGCGACCTCGTCCGCTCCTGGCTCGAGCG
>JAJYFW010000171.1 GCA_021785335.1 Pseudomonadota bacterium | reverse complement strand
AGTATCCGGAACCCAAGATCGCGATGATGGCGACCGGCTACCACGCCGGCCCGGCGATCGGGGTCGCCGCACTGGCGACGGCGGCCGGGTTCCTCTCCTTCGTGCCGACCGATTTCGCGGGGGTCGCGGAGCTGGGGCTGATCGCCGGCGCGGGCATGGTGATCGCGCTCGCCTGCACGCTCACCGTGCTGCCGGCGATGCTGGCGCTCACGCGGCCGCGCTCCGAGGGGGCCGAGGTGGGGTATGCCTGGGCCGGGCGGATCGAGGACCGGCTGGTGCCGGTCCGCCGCCTGGTGCTCGCGGGGTTCGCGGTGGTGGCGGTGCTGGGCGCGGTGATGCTGCCGCGCATCCCCTTCGACGGCGACCCGCTGCACACCCAGAACCCGAACACCGAGGCGATGCGCACGCTGAAGTCGCTGATGTCCTCGCCGATCACGACTCCCTACGTGGCGGAGGTGGTGACGCGCGACGTGGCGGCGGCCGATGCCATGGCGAAACGTCTCTCGGCGCTGCCGCAGGTGGCGCAGGTGCGCACGCTGTCGAGCTTCGTGCCGGAGAACCAGGCGCACAAGCTGGCGCTGATCCAGGATGCCGCGTCGCTGCTGATGCCGAGCCTGTCGCCGCCCAGCCCCGCGGCGCCGGTGCAGGCGAGCGACATCAGGCTCGCGGCGCGCACCGCGGCGACGGCGATCGAGCGCGTGGTCCAGAAGGGCGAGGTGAAGCCCGGCTCGACGCTGGCGCTGATCGGGGCCGACCTCGCGAAGCTCGAGAAGGCGCCGGACGCCACGCTGTTCGCCGCCAACGACGCGCTGACGCGCTTCCTGCCCGCGGCGCTCAACGACCTGCGCGCGGGGCTCGGCGCGCAGCAGGTCACGCTCGCGAACCTGCCGAAGCCGCTGGTGCGCGAATGGCAGCTGCCGGACGGGCGCGTGCGGGTGGAGGCGGTGGCCGGCCCCGACGCGCGCAAGCCCGCGGGGCTGCGGCGCTTCGTCACCGCGGTGCGGTCCGTGGCGCCGGACGCGATGGGCTCCGCCGTCGTCATCGTCGACAGCGGCGAGACCATCGTGCGCGCGTTCCGCACGGCGGCCATCGGCGCGCTGGTGGCGATCGCGGTGCTGCTGGCGCTGGTGCTGCGGCGCGCGGACGATGTCGCGCGGGTGCTGGCGCCGCTGCTGCTCTCGGCGCTGATGACGACGATCGCGATCGTGGCGGTGCCGCTGCCGATCAACTTCGCCAACATCATCGCGCTGCCGCTGCTGCTGGGCGTCGGCGTGTCGTTCAACGTGTATTTCGTGAGCAACCATCGCGGCGGCGCGCGGCACTTCCTCGGCACCGCGACGGCGCGGGCGATCATGTTCTCGGCCTTGACGACCGGGACGGCTTTCGGTTCGCTTGCGGCCAGCGCGCATCCGGGGACCGCGAGCATGGGCGTCCTGCTGCTGGTGAGCCTGTTCTGCACGCTGGTGGCGACGCTGGTGTTCCTGCCGGCGTTGCTGGCCAGGTGAGGCGCGCGGCGCTCCTGCTGATCGCGGCGCTGCTCGCCGGCGGGGCGGGGCCGGCGCCGTGGCGTTCGTTTCACGTCATCCTCTGGCAGTCCCGGCGCAGCGCCGCGGCGCTGGCGGCGGCGAAGGCACTCGGGGTCACGGACGGGCGCATCATCGCCAGCCGCAGCGATCCCGTGGATACGCGGGACCTGCGGCGGGAGGCGGCGCCGATCGAGGCGGCGGGCCTCGGGTTCTACGTCGAGAACATCGCCACCGACTACTACAGCGCCTATCACCGCTACTTCCCGAATCACCCGCCGACCTGGCAGATGGACAAGCTGCGGGCGCTGCGCCGGGTCTCGCCGCACGACCCGGCGCTGTTCCACCGCCATCCGGGCTTCGAGAATCCGGCCTGGCAGCGGCTGGTCGCGCAGCGCCTCGCCGCGACCGTCGGCGTGTTCGGCGGGCGGCCGCTGTTCTACAATCTCGGCGACGAACCCGGCATCGCCGACCTCGCCGCGGCGTGGGACTTCGACACCTCGCCGTCGAGCCTCGCGATCTTCCGGCCATGGTTGCGCAAGCGTTACGGAAGCCTCGCCGCGCTCGACCGCGCCTGGGGCACGCATTATGCAAGCTGGGCGGACGTGCAGCCGGAACTCACGGACACGGCGCTGGCGCGCACGGACGGCAACTACACCGCCTGGTCGGACTTCAAGGCGTTCATGGACAGGCGGTTCGCGGCGGCGGTGGCGCGCGGCACGGCGGCCGTCCACATGGCCAATCCCGCCGCCCGATCGGCGCTCGAGGGCGGGCAGCCACTGGGGTGGGGCGGCTACAACTGGCCGTTGCTCGCGCGCAGCGCCGACGTGCTGGAGATCTATGACTTCTTCGGCTCGCTCGCGATGGGGCGCGCCTTCAACCCGCGTGCCGTGCTGCTGACCACGAGTTTCGCGGGGCCGCGCGAGGTCTGGCATACGTGGCGCGAGGCGCTGCGCGGCACGCGCGGCCTGATCATCTGGGACGAGCCCTCGATCATTGGCGCGAACAACAAGCCATCGGCGCGCGGGCTGAGCCTGGCGCCGGTTTTCCATGCGCTCACGGGGCCCCTGGGAAGGCGCCTCATCGCCGCACCGGAACCCACGGCGCCGGTCGGCATCCTGGTCTCGCAGGAGAGCTTCCGGCTCGCGTGGCTGCTCGCACGGCGCGGCGAGAAGACCGACTGGGCGCAACGCACCTCCGGCGACGAGGACGCGGCAGACACGCCGGCGCGGCGCGCGCTGGTGGCGCTGATGCGCAGCCTCGCCGCGCGCGGGCTGCGCCCGGTGCTGCTGACCGACGCCATGGTCGCGCATGCGGCGACAGGCGGGGGCGCGCTGCGCGGGCTCGACGTGCTGGCGATGCCGCAGGTTCTGGCGCTGTCGGACGCGGCCGGGGCGGCGATCAAGCGTTTCGCGGCACGGGGCGGGAAGGTCGCGGCGGACATCGTGCCGGGCGCCTATCACGCGCGCGGGCGCAGGCGGGCGGCGCCGCTGCTCGCGGGGATGAAGCTGCTGCCGCTCGGCGATGTCGCGGGGCTGGTGCCGGCGCCGGTCTCGGTGCTCGAGGCCGGCGCGCCGGCGGCGCATGTCGAGATCCATGTCCGGCGCGAGGGCACGGGACTGCTGGTCTCCGTCCAGGCGATTGCGGGCGCCACGGACACACGCCACCTGGTGCTGGCGGTGCCGGGGCGGCGCCTCACGCCCCTCTATCCCGCGCCCGTCTATCCCGCGCCGGGGCCGGCGAGCGCCGGGCGGCTTTCCTTCACGCTGGGGCCGGCGCTGCCGGAAATCGTCGCGGTGCGCTGACACGGGTTCCGCCGGCGCGGCGGATGCGGCGCGCAACGCGAAACAATCCCACGCTCCCGATTTCCGGCGCCGTGCCATGCGCGAGGCAAGGTTGCATCGCGGGCCGGAGCGGCTAGCGTGCCACGAAACAGAGAAGGAACGGACCCGCCCATGACCGACCTCGCCCGCGCTCCGGAGCCGGAGAAGCTCGAAGCCCTGACCTGGCGGTGCATCGGCCCGCCGCGCGGCGGACGGGTGGTGGCGGTGGCGGGCGATGCCAACGACCCGATGGTGTTCTACTTCGGCGCCTGCGCGGGCGGCGTGTGGAAGACGGTCGATGCCGGCGTTTACTGGCGCTGCATGACGGACGGGTTCCTCGGCAGTGCCGCGATCGGCGCGCTTGCGGTGGCGCGATCCGACTCCAACGTGGTCTATGCGGGAACCGGCGAGACGACGATCCGCCTCGACGTGTCCTACGGCGACGGCATGTACCGCTCGAGCGACGCCGGCGAGACCTGGAAGCACATCGGGCTCAAGGGCAGCAAGCATATCGGGCGCATCGTGGTGCATCCGCACGACCCCGACCTCGTCTATGTCGCGGCGCTGGGCGACATCTTCGGGCCGAACGAGGAGCGCGGCGTCTACCGCTCGAAGGACGGCGGCGAGACCTGGGAAAAGGTGCTGTACCGCAATGCCGATTCCGGCGCGGTCGATATCGCGATGGACATGTCCAACCCGCGCATCCTGTTCGCGACCATCTGGCAGACGCGGCGCAATTTCTGGAACATCTCGAGCGGCGGGCCCGGCTGCGGCCTGTTCCGCTCGACCGATGGCGGCGACACGTGGGAGGAGATCACCCGCGCCCCCGGCCTGCCGGACGGCATGCTGGGCAAGATCGGCGTCGCCGTCTCCCCGGCGCAGGCGGGCCGCGTGTGGGCCCTGGTCGAGGCGGTGGGCGACAAGACCGGGCTCTATCGCTCGGACGACTACGGGCAGCGCTGGACGCTCGCGTGCAACAGCCGCGACCTGATGCACCGGCCCTGGTACTACACCCATGTCTTCGCCGACACGGTGCACCCGGACACGGTCTATGTGACCAACTTCCAGATGTGGAAGTCCACCGACGCCGGTGCCGAGTGGACGGAGATCATGACGCCGCACGGCGACAACCACGACCTCTGGATCGACCCCGTCGATCCCGCGCGGATGGTCGAGGGCAATGACGGCGGCGCCTGCGTCTCGTTCAACGGCGGGCTCACCTGGTCCACGATCTACAACCAGAAGACCAGCCAGTTCTACCGGATCGATACCGACACGAGATACCCGTACACGGTCTACGGCACGCAGCAGGACAACTCGGCGATCGCCACCCCCTCCGCCGCGATCTGGGGCGCGATCCCGATCGGCGACTGCTTCTATCCCGGCACCGGCGAGAGCGGCTTCATCGCCGTCAACCCGGACAAGCCGCACATCGTCTATTGCGGCGCCATCGGCTCCTCGGTCGGCGGCATGGGCGCGCTGCAGCGCTACGACCAGCGCACCGGCGAGATCCGCCTGGTCAATGTCTGGCCGGACGAATCGACCGGCTTCGCGCCGAGCGAGCTCAAGTTCCGCTTCGCCTGGACCTACCCGATCGTCTTCTCGCCGCACGACAGCAACATCCTCTACGCCGCCGGCAACCACGTGTTCCGCACGCGCGACGAGGGGCAGAGCTGGGAGATGATCTCCCCCGACCTCAGCCTCAACGACAAGTCGCGGCAGGGTCATTCCGGCGGCGACGTGACGCGCGAGAGCGCGGGGGCGGAGGTGCACGCGACCTGCGCGTCCGTGGTCGAGAGCCGGCACCGCCGCGGCGAGATCTGGGCCTCGACGGATGACGGGCTGGTGCACGTCACCCGCGACGACGGCAAGACCTGGACCAACGTGACG
>JAJYFW010000170.1 GCA_021785335.1 Pseudomonadota bacterium | reverse complement strand
CTGGCGCGAGGTCATGGCCGCGTTCTGGGCCGACTTCTCGAAAGCCGTCGAGGACACCAAGGACCTCACGATCTCGGACGTCATCAACGCGCTCGACGCCGATCTCGGCCCCCACTTCTTCCCCGCACGCGAGGATGGCGCGGACCCGCGGCTGTGCCCGTCCTGCGGCAAGGGAAGGCTCGGGCTCAAGCTCGGCCGCCTCGGCGCCTTCATCGGCTGCTCGAACTACCCGTCCTGCCAGTACACACGCCCGCTCGCGGTGCAGAACGGCGAGGGCAACGGCGCCACGCTCAAGGAAGGCTCGCGCGAACTCGGCCACGACCCCGCGACGGGCGATGCCATCACCGTCCGCCGCGGCCCCTACGGCATCTATGTCCAGGCCGGAGAACCCGTCGAGGGGTCGAAAGCGAAGCCCCGCCGCGCCAGCCTGCCGCGCGGCATGGACGGCGACACGGTCACGCTCGACCAGGCGCTCGCGCTCCTCTCGCTGCCGCGCGAGATCGGCCCGCATCCCGAAACGAAGCAGATGATCACCGGCGGCATCGGCCGCTTCGGCCCCTATGTCCGCATGGGCAGCGTCTACGCCTCGCTCGACCGCGACGATGACGTGCTCGCGATCGGCCTCAACCGCGCCGTCGACCTCCTCGCGAAGAAACTCGCCTCCGTCCGCAGCCTCGGCGCGCACCCCAGGGACGGCGCGGAGGTCACGCTGCGCAAGGGCCGCTTCGGCCCCTACGCCCGCCACAACGACCTCATCGCCAACCTGCCGCGCGGCGTCGCCATGGAGGACATGACGCTCGACGAGGCGGTCGCGCTCCTCGCCGAGAAGGGCAAGCCGCTCAAGGCAAAGCCCGGCCGCGGCGGCGCGAAGAAAGCCGCGCGGAGCGGCACGCCCCGCAAAGCCGCCAAGCCCGAAGCGGAGGCTCCATCGAAGGCCCCCGCGAAGGCGAAGCCCGCCGCGAAAACCGCCTCCAAAACCGCGAAGAAACCCGCCAAACCCAAAGCCAAGCGGCCAGCGCGCCGCGCCTCCGCTGCCACGCAACCGCGACAGGCGCCCTGACAGGCACCCTGACCCGGGGCGCCGGGGCGATTTCCGCCGCGGCCGGCGCGAGCCGGAGGAGCGTGCCGCTTTCCTGATCGGCGTGCGCCGCGGCGGCGCGCTGGAACCCGTCGATCGCCGCATCCTCGGTAGCTTCGAGATCGCCGCCGGCGACGCGCCGGAGGGCTCGCTCGTCCGCGCCGAGATCCTGCGCCAGCACCGTTGGGGCCCGTCCCAGGTCCGCATCCTTGAAGATCTCGGCCCGTCGGAGGGCCCGCGCGCCGCCAGCCGCATGGCGCTCGCGCTGCACGCCATCCCGACGGAAATCCCCCGGGCCGCCGAGGGGGAAGCCGCCCGCGCCCGCGCCGTCCGCCCCAACGGCCGGGAGGACCTGCGCGACCTGCCGCTCGTCACCATCGACGGCGAGGACGCGCGCGACTTCGACGACGCCGTCTTCGCCGAACCCACTCAGGCCGGCCACCGCCTCGTCGTCGCCATCGCCGATGTCGGCCACTACGTCCGCGTCGGCTCCGCGCTCGACGCCATGGCCCGCGAGCGCGGCAACTCCGTCTATTTCCCCGACCTCGTGATCCCCATGCTGCCGGAGGCGCTTTCCAACCACTGGTGCAGCCTGCGGCCGGGCGAGCCGCGGGGCTGCCTCTTCGTCGAGATGACGATCGATGCCCTGGGCAACAAGACCGGCCATCGTTTCGGTCGCGGCATCATGCAGAGCCACGCCCGCCTCACCTACGAGGCGGCGCAGCGCATCGCCGTCGCCGGCACCGACCCGCGCGTCAGCGCCCTCTTCGCCGCCTGGCGCGCGCTGGAGCATGCCCGCGAGCGCCGCGGCGCGCTCGACCTCGACCTGCCGGAGCGCGAGGCGCTGATGGCCGAGGAGGGCGGCGTGCTGGAAATCCGGCACCGCGAGCGCCTCGATTCGCATCGCGTCATCGAGGCGTTCATGGTGCTGGCCAACGTCGCCGCCGCCGAGGAACTCACCGCGCGGCGCGCCCCCTGCGTCTTCCGCGTCCACGCCCCGCCGTCGCCGGAAAAGCTCGACAACCTGCGGGCCACGCTCAAGACCTTCGACATCCGCCTGCCCGCCGGCGGCCACCTCCATCCGCGCGACATCGACCGCGTGCTGCGCGCGTCGGCGGCGCTGCCCGAAGCCTCGATGATCCACGAGAGCGTGCTGCGCAGCCTCTCGCGCGCCGAATACGCCGTCGACAATATCGGCCATTTCGGCCTCGCGCTCGCCGCCTACGCCCATTTCACCTCGCCCATCCGCCGCTACGCCGACCTGCTCGTCCACCGCGCGCTGATCGCCGCGATCGGCCTCGGGCAGGATGGGACCGCCGACGCCGCTGACTGGGGCGAGACCGCGAGCCACATCACGCTCACCGAGCGCCGCGCCGCGCTGGCCGAGCGCGACGCCATGGACCGCCTCCTCGCGTCCTATCTGTCACAGCAGGTCGGCACTGTGTTTCCCGCAAGGATTTCCGGCGTGACGCGCGCCGGGATTTTCGTCACATTGGAGACGAACGGCGCCAGCGGGCTGATTCCCTTGTCCACCCTTCCGCATGATCAATACCGGCTCGACGAGGCGACGCAGAGCCTGGCAGGAAGACATACGAGGCGCCGTTTCCGCCTCGCCGACCGGCTCGAGGCGCTGCTCGTCCAGGCCGTCCCGCTCACCGGCACCCTGACATTCGCTCTCGCCGGCGCCGCCGGAGATGTCCTCGCGGGCGAGGCGAAGCACGCCGCCGCGAAGGGCGCCCCGCCGCGCCGCAAGCATCCCGGCAAACGCGGAGGCTCACGACGCGGCCGGACGTGAAACGCGCCTGCCTGATCGCCCAGCGGCTCATGGTGCTGGGGCTGCTTGCCATCGGCGCGCCGCTCACCAGCCATGCCGACCCCTACGCCGCCGGGCAACCGCTCGACGACGGCAGGATCGCGGCCGTCACCACGGCGGCGCTGGACTTCATCCCGCCGCGCAGCCTGTTCGAGACCTCTGCGTCGCAACTGGCGCTGTGGGGCCTGCGCGGCCTCACGGCCCTCGACCCGCGCCTGGTCACCAAGCTCGCCGGCACGCCCGGCTACGGCCGCGTCGTGATGGATTTCTCGGGCGCGGAGTTGCTTGTCTACCGCGCTCCCAAGCAGGCGGACGCGACCGGCTGGGGCCGCGTCATCGCGGCGATGACGCGCGGCGCCTGGAAGGTCTCGGCCCGCGTGCGCGACGCCGCCACCGCGGGCATCCTGGCCAGCATCTTCGACGAGATGTTCGCGCATTTCGATCCCTACACGCGCTACGTGCCGCCGGAGCAGGCGCGGCTCGATCGCATCGCGCGCGCCGGCCGCGCCGGCCCCGGCCTCGACGTCGTCGAGCGCAACGGCGCCTTCGTCGTGGTGCGGCTCGACCCGCGCGGGCCAGCCGCGCAGGCGGGCGTGCGCCTCGGTGACGCGCTGCTCGCGATCGACGATCGCTCGCTCGAAGGTACCGACGTCGCGGCCGTCCACGCGCTGCTCGCCGGGCCACGCAACAGCACCGTGGTGCTTACCGTGCGCGCCCCGGGGCAGCATTCGCGCACCCTCATCGTCGCGCGCTCCTCGGCACCGCCCACCACCGTCTTCACCCGCCGCCTCGGCCAGTTCCTCGTGGTGCGCATCCAGGGCTTCTCCAACGACACCGCCTCGCGCCTGTCGCAGGATCTCATCCGGGCCATGAACGGCCCGAGCCCTCCGCACGGCGTCGTGCTCGACCTGCGCGGCAACCGCGGCGGGGTGCTGTCCAGCGCCGTGGACGCCGCGGCGGCGCTGATCGGGCACGGCGTCGTCGCGCGCACGGACGGCAGGGATCCGGCGGCGCGGCGCATCCTGCGCGCCAACGGCCACGACCTTGCCCGCGGCCTGCCGGTCGCGGTCCTGGTCGACGGCAACACCGCGAGCGCGGCGGAAGTCTTCGCCGCCGCCCTCTCCGACAACGACCGCGCCGTGGTCATCGGCACCGACACACTGGGAAAAGGCTTGGTCCAGACGGTCGAGCGCATGCCCGATGGCGGCGAGCTGTTCCTCACCTGGAGCCGCATCCTCGCCCCCAGGGGCTGGCCGCTGCAGGACCTGGGCGTGGTGCCGCAGATCTGCACGAGCCTCGGCCCGGGCGCGATCACGGACCAGTTGGAGGCGCTGCGCCACGGCACGGACCCGATGCTGGCCGCCGCCATCGCCGCGCGCGCCGCCCGCCCGCCGCTGCCGCCGCTCAAGGCACTCGCGCTGCGCGGCCCCTGCCCCGCGGCGATCGGTCATGGCGGCGAGGTCGCGGCCGCCACCGCGCTGCTCGCGGACATCCCGGCCTACCAGGCCGCTCTCCTGCCCCCCGCGCCCACGGCCAGCCTCCGCTGAGCGCCACCCTGCGCCAACAAGCCCGCGTCCCTGACCCGGGCAATCCTTGACTTGTCGGCCGCCGTGCCGCATGCACCGGCCCCCGAGACTCAGGACAGACCGGATTTCAGGCCATGGCCAAGACCAACACCGTGCAGATCAAGCTCGTCTCGAGCGAGGACACCGGCTTCTTCTACGTCACCAAGAAGAACGCCCGGACCAAGACCGGCAAGATGGAACTGCGCAAGTACGACCCCGTCGCGCGCAAGCACGTCGTCTTCAAGGAAGCGAAGATCAAGTAACGCCCGCCGCCGGCGCTCGCGCCGGCCTGCCGGGACCGCGGGCGTTCAGTCCGCCGCCGCCGTGGTCGCGGTGGCGACGCGGTTGCGCCCGTCGCGCTTGGCCTCGTAGAGCGCCCGGTCCGCGGCGGCGATCAGCTGTTCCGCGGAACCGCCCGCCTCGCGGGTCGCCACTCCCAGGCTGATCGTCAGCGGATAGGGCGTTGCACCGTCCGGCACGAAGCTCATTGCCTCCACCGCCGCGCGCAGCCGCTCGGCCGCGGTCTGCGCGTCGGGCATGCTGGCGCCCGGCATCACCACCGCGAACTCCTCCCCGCCATAGCGCGCGACGCTGTCAGCGAGCCGCACGCGCCCGCGCAGCGCGTCCGCCACCATGCGCAGCGCCCGGTCGCCCACCGGGTGGCCCCAGCGGTCGTTCACCGCCTTGAAGTGGTCGACGTCGATCATCACCAGCGCCAGCGCCCCGTCGCGCCCGGACGCCAGCCGCGCCGCGAGGTCGCGCATCAGGTAGCGCTGGTTGTAGAGCCC
>JAJYFW010000169.1 GCA_021785335.1 Pseudomonadota bacterium | reverse complement strand
CGATGATGGTCACGATCGGCACCGCCGCGTTCTTCAGCGCGTGGACGTAGAGGATCGCGCGCCGCCCCACCCCCTTGGCGCGCGCGGTGCGGATATAATCCTGGCTCAGCACCTCGAGCATCGTCGCGCGGGTTATTCGCGCGATCAGCGCGATGTAGATGCCCCCCAGCGTCAGCGACGGCAGGATCAGGCTCCTCAGCCACGGCCAGAACCCGTGCGACAGCGGCTCGTAGCCCTGCACCGGGAACCACGGCAGCTTGAGCGCGAACATGTAGGCCAGCAGGTAGCCGACCACGAACACTGGCACCGAGAAGCCCATCACCGCCAGCACCATGATCAGGCGGTCGACCCACGTTCCCGCCTTCCACGCCGCGAGCACCCCCATCGGCACCGCGATCGCGATCGACATCACCAGCGTGATCACCATCAGCGAGATCGTGGTCGGCGCGCGCTGCTCGATCATCTTGAGCACCGGCAGGTTGGTGAAGATGGAGGTGCCGAGATTGCCGTGCACCACCTGCCACAGCCAGTTGGCGAAGCGGACCACGAACGGCTTGTCGAGCCCGAGCGTCGCGCGGATATGCGCGATCTGCTGCGTCGTCGCCTGGTCGCCGGCGATGATCGCCGCCGGGTCGCCCGGCGCGATATAGAGAAGGCTGAACACGAACAGCGCGACCAGCCCCATCACCGGAATGGTCGCCGCGACGCGGCGCAGGATATAGGTCAGCATCCCGCGGCGCGGCCCGGTAGGTCAATGCACACGATGGAAAACACCCTCCTCACGCCGGCCGCACGTTCCAGAAGATCGGGATCGGGCCGAGCACTCCCGTGATCGATTTCTTGTAGCTGGTCTCCCAGAAGACCTGCCCCAGCGGAATGTAGGGCACGTCGACGAAGGCCTGCTCCTGCAGCTTCACCGCCAGCGCCTTCTGCGCCTTCGCGTCCGGCGCCGCGAGCCATTCCTGCCGCAGCGCCTCGATCTTCGGCGAGCTCGGCCAGCCGGGCTGCCCGCCCGCCTTGCCCTGCCCGCGCAGGAACACGTGCCACGCCGGCGAGAGCTGGTCGAGTCCCGCCCAGAACGTGCTGAACACGCTCCACCCGCCCTGCCCGATCGGCTTCATGCTCGCGCGCCGCTCCACCACCGTGCCCCAGTCCGAGGCGTCGACCTGCACGTCGAAGCCCATCCGGCGGAACATGTCGGCCGAGACCTCGCCCTCCGCCTTCAGCACCTCGATATCGGTGGGCAGCAGCAGGACCACCTTCTCGCCCTTGTAGCCTGCCTTCTCCAGCCGGGTCTTGAGCTGCGCGAAATCCTTCTTCTCGGTGAAGCGCTTGAGCCCGAGATCCGACGCATAGGGCGTGCCGGGCGGAAACACGCCCACCGGCACGTGCCACATCGCGGGATCGGTGCCGCCGATCGCGACCGCGTAGTCCTTCTGGTAGACGGCATCGAGCACCACGCGGCGCACCGCCGGGTTGTCGAACGGCGGCACCAGCTGGTTCAGCCGCATGCTGCCGATCAGCCCCGTGGGATCGATGATGCGCGTGACCAGCTTCTTGTCCGCCTTCAGCACCATCGCGTTGTCGGAGGGCGGGTTCTCCCACCAGTCCACCTCGCCCGACTGCAGCGCCGCGGTCTTGGTCGCGGCATCGGGGATGATGTGCCACTCGACGCGGTCGTAATGCGCCACCTTCGGCCCCGCGGTGCCGGAGGCCACGCCGCCAACGCGCGGAACGTAGCCGTCGAACTTCTCGTAGACCGCGATCGAGCCGACCACGCGCTCCTTGGCGTTCCAGCGAAACGGCCCGCTGCCCACCATCTCGGTGACCTGCTTGAACGGGTCGGTCTTGGCCAGCCGCTCGGGCATCATCGGGCACATGTTGGACGGAACCTTGCCCAGCGCCGCCGGCAGCAGCGGGAACGGCCGCTTGAGGCGGAAGCGGATGGTGTTGTCGTCCACCGCCACGATCTCGTCGGCGACATGCATCAGCGTGCCGCCGAACGCGTCGCGCGCCCCCCAGCGCCGGATCGAGGCGACACAATCCCTGGCCAGCACCTTCTCGCCGTCGTGCCACTTGAGCCCGGGGCGCAGCTTCAGCGTCCACTGCCTGCCGCCGTTGTCGACGACGTGGCCCTCGACCATCTGTGGCGCGGGGTTGAAGCTGGCATCCATGCCGTAGAGCGTGTCGAACACCAGGAACGCGTGGTTGCGCGTCACATAGGCCGTGGTCCACAGCGGGTCGAGAACGGTCACATCCGACTGCGGAATGAACTTCAGCACGCTCGCCGCCTGCGCGACGGCGGGCGCGGCCAGCGTCGCGGCGGTGGTCGCGGCGCTCGCCCCGAGGAACGTCCTGCGCTTAAGCCACATCGAAGCCCCCTCGTTGATCTTGATTATGCGTCATCCTAGCCGAAGCCCGCCGACACTGACGAGTACGCACCTGGCCTCCCAACGCGAGGCTCCGCCCAAAACCCGGCATGCACAAACCTTGCCGCGCCACCGTTCAGCCCGGCCCGGCCCCGCCAGCCCACCCGATCCCCCATCCCGCGCCGCCGCACACAGCACGGCCAGCCCATGCTGCGGTGCCTGCGGGAAGCTGGCAACGGTCCATATCGCTCCCGTGCCGACCGCGCGCGCGAACCGGGCGGATGGCGCCAGCTTCCGAAACCCTCACCTTCCGAAACCCAGCAACACGACTTATCTCGACAGCGCCCCCACCTGCCGCTATCGCCCCCGCCATGTCCGACCTCCCCCTCGCGCTCGCGCTGGCCCGCCGCCCGATCGTGGCGCAGTTCCTGCGCTTCGGCGTGGTCGGCACGTTCGGCTTCCTCGTCGACACGGCGACGGTCTACGGGCTGCGCGGCGCGCTCGGCCTCTACGGCGCCGGCGCCTTCGCCTACCTCACCGCCGCCTCCGCGAACTGGCTGCTCAACCGCGTCTGGACCTTCCGCGGCCAGGGCAGCCTGCCGCCGCACCACCAGTGGGCCCGCTTCCTCGCCGTCAACCTGGTCGGCTTCGCCTTCAACCGCGGCACCTATTTCGCCCTCGTCACCTGGTCGGCGCTGTGCGCGCGCGAGCCGGTCTTCGCGGTCGCCGCCGGCGGCATCGCCGGGCTCGGGTTCAACTTCCATTTCTCGCGCACGGTTGCCTTCAAGTGAGGCAAGGCGCTGGAATACGTTCCAGCCTCCGATTCCGCGCCCCCTGAGTTCCGGTCCCTCATGCCCCCCCGCGTCGCCGTCCTGATCCCCTGCTACAACGAGGCGGTCGCGATCGGCGGCGTCGTCGCGGCCATGCGCGCGGCGCTGCCGGGGGCCGCGATCACCGTCATCGACAACAACTCCAGGGACGCCACCGCGGATGTCGCGCGCGCCGCCGGCGCCGCCGTGCTGCGCGAGGCGCTGCAGGGCAAGGGCCACGCCGTGCGCCGCGGCTTCGCCGATGTCGAGGCCGACGTCTACGTCCTGGTCGACGGCGACGGCACCTACGACGCCGCCGCCGCGCCGGCGATGGTCGCCCTCCTCCTCGAGCAGCGGCTCGACATGGTCACCGGCACCCGCGTGAGCGACGCGGCCGCCGCCTACCGCCGCGGCCACCGCCTGGGCAACCGCGTGCTCACCGGCCTCGTGGGCTCAATCTTCGGCAACCGCGTCTCGGACATGCTCTCCGGATACCGCGTCTTTTCCCGCCGCTTCGTCAAATCCTACCCCGCGCTCGCCGCCGGCTTCGAGACCGAGACGGAGTTCACCGTCCACGCGCTGGAACTCGCGATGCCGATCGCGGAGATGCCCACCGCCTACCGCGAGCGCCCGCAGGGCTCGGTTTCCAAGCTCAACACGTGGCGCGACGGCATGCGCATCCTGCGCACCATCCTCGTGCTGGTGAAGGAGGAACGGCCGCTGCAGCTCTTCAGCCTCGCCGCCGCCGTCCTGATCCTCGCCGGCCTCGGCCTCGGCATACCGGTGGTCGCGCACTTCATGCGCACCGGCCTGGTGCCCCGCCTGCCCACCGCGGTGCTCGCGCTGGGCCTCGAAACCCTGGGCGCGCTCGCCATCGTCTCCGGCCTCATCCTCGATTCCGTGGCGCGCGGCAGGCGGGAGATGAAGCGGCTCGCCTACCTCGCCATCCCGGGACCAGACCCACGTTGAAGGAAGCCGCCCTCGCCCGCGCCCGCGCCACCGCGGTCGCCGTCGCGGGCATCGCAGCCTTCATCAACCTCTACGCGCCGCAGGCGATCCTGCCCGCCATCGCGCACAGCTTCCACGTCCCCCTGCTGCGCACCGGCCTCACCGTCACCGCGCCGCTGCTCGCGGTCGCGGCCGTGGCACCCTTCGTCGGCGCCATCTCGGACCGGCTCGGCCGCAAGCGCCTCATCACCGGCGCCATCCTGTTCATGCTGCTGCCCACGCTCGGCATCGCCGCCTCCCCAAGCTTCGCCGTGCTGCTGGCGCTGCGCTTCGCCCAGGGCCTGGCGGTGCCGTTCATCATCACCGTCACCGTCGCCTATATCGGCGACGAGTGCCCGGGCCCGGAGGCGATCCGCGCCGCCGGCAGCTACAGCATCGGCTCCATCCTCGGCGGATTCTCCGGCCGCTTCGTCGCCGGCATCGCCGCCGATCTCGGCGGCTGGCGCATGGCCTTCGTCGCCATCGCGCTGCTCACCTTCGCGACCTGGCTCTGGATCGCCGCGCGCCTGCCCGCGGAGCGGCGCTTCGTTCCCACCTCCGGCGGCGTCCGCGCCACCTTCACCGCCTATGCCGAGCACCTGCGCAACCCGCGCCTGCTCGCCACCTGCGGCATCGGCTTCGGCATGCTGTTCACCAACGTCGCCGTCTTCACGTTCGTGAACTTCTACCTCTCCGCCCCGCCACTGAACCTGTCGCCCGCGGCGCTCGCCTTCATCTTCGTCACCTACCTGGTCGGCGCCGTCACCACGTCGATGTTCACCCGCCTCGCCGTGCGCATCGGCCGCCGCGCCACCCTGATGCTGGTGCTGGCAACGGCGGCGGCGGGGCTCGCCATCACGCTGGCTCCCGGCCTGCCCGCCGCCATCGCCGGCCTCGCCGTCTTCGTCGCCGGCATCATGGCGGTGCAGGCGCTGTCCATGGGCTTCATCGGCGTCGTCGTGCCGCGCGCGCGTTCGAGCGCCGTCGGGCTCTACGTCACCCTGTTTTATATCGGCGGCAGCCTCGGCGGCATCCTCCCCGCCTGGGCCTGGCGCGCCGCGCACTGGCCGGGCGTCGTGGTGCTGCTGTT
>JAJYFW010000168.1 GCA_021785335.1 Pseudomonadota bacterium | reverse complement strand
CGTGCCACCATCGGCGGCATGGCCGGCAACAATTCCTGCGGCGCCAAATCGATCCGCTACGGGCTGATGGCCGACAACGTGCTCGCCATCGACGCGCTGCTCGCCGACGGCACGCAATTCCGCTTCGCCCCCATCGGCGACAATCCCGGCGGGAACGTCCCCGACACGATCGCCTCTCTGATTGCGCAACTCCGCGCCCTCGGCGCGACCGAGGCGGAGGAAATCGCGCGGCGCTTCCCCAGAGTCCTGCGCCGCGTCGGCGGCTACAACATCGATGCGCTGGTGCCCGGAAAACCCACCAACCTCGCCCGCCTCCTCGTCGGTTCCGAGGGCACGCTCGCGGTCTCCGCCGCCATCACCCTCAAGCTTGCCAGCATCAAGCCGCGCAAGGTGGTCGGTATCTGCCAGTTCCCCACCTTCCTCGCGGCGATGGAAGCGACGAAGCACCTCGTCACCCTCGACCCCGAGGCGGTGGAACTGGTGGACCGCACGATGATCGACCTCGGCCGCGGCATTCCCATCTACAGGCCCACTATCGACAAGATGCTCATCGGCGAGCCGGACTCGCTCCTCCTCGTCGAGTTCCACGGCGAGGAGGACGCGCCCCTCCTCGCCAAGCTCGCCGACCTCGAAACGATGATGGCCGACCTCGGCTACCCCAACGCCGTCGTCCGCGCGACCGAGGCACCGTTCCAGGCCGCCATCGCCTCGGTGCGCGAGGCCGGGCTCAACATCATGATGTCGATGAAGGGCGACGGAAAACCCGTCTCCTTCATCGAGGACTGCGCCGTCGCGCTCGACGACCTCGGCGCCTACACCTCGCGCCTTACCGATGTCTTCGCCCGCCACGGCCTCAGGGGCACCTGGTACGCCCACGCCTCGGTCGGCTGCCTGCACGTCCGCCCCGTCCTCAACATGAAGGACCCCGCCGACATCGCGCGCATGCGCGCGGTCGCCGAGGAAGCCTTCGCCCTCGTGCGCGAATACAAGGGCAGCCACAGCGGCGAGCACGGCGACGGCATCGTCCGCTCCGAATTCCACCGCGAGATGTTCGGGGAACGTATCGTTGCCGCCTTTGAACGGGTGAAGGACGCATTCGATCCCGCCGCCACGCTCAACCCAGGCCGCATCGTCCGCCCGCCGCGCATGGACGACCGCACGCTGTTCCGCTACGGCCCCGGCTACGCGCCCATCCCCGCGCCGCCCACGGTCTTCGACTGGTCCGCCCATCCCGGCGCGCTGCTCGGCGCGGTCGAGATGTGCAACAGCAACGGCACCTGCCGCGGCTTCGACGCCGAGGTGATGTGCCCCTCCTTTCGCGCCACGCGCGACGAGGCGCACGTGACGCGCGGCCGAGCCGCCACGCTGCGCCTCGCCCTCACCGGCCAGATCGGCCGCGACGGCCTGGCTTCGGAGGAAGTCGCGGAGGCCCTCGGCCTCTGCGTCAGCTGCAAGGCCTGCCGCCGCGAATGCCCGACGGGCGTCGACATGGCACGCCTGAAAATAGAGGCGCAGGCCGCCCGCGCCGCAAAGCACGGCATCCCGCCCCGCGACAGGCTTCTCGCCCGCCTGCCCAACCTCGCCCCGCTCGCCGGCAGGATCGCCCCCATCGCCAACGCCGTCGCGGGCTCACCCGTCGCCATGCGCGCCGCTGGCCTCGGCCGCCGCCCGCCCCGTTTCGACAGCAATCCGTTCCGCGACCGCGAGGGCGACGCACAGGGAGAAATCCTCCTCCTCGCCGACACGTTCAACCGCGCCTACGAGCCAGGCAATCTCCGCGCGGCACTCGCCGTCCTGCGTGCCACCGGCTCAGGCGTGGCCGTAGCCTCCGACAACTCCCGCCCGCTCTGCTGCGGCCGCGCGGCACTCGCCGCCGGCGACATCCCCCGCGCCCGCGCCGAGATGCGCCGCCTGCTCGACGCCTGCGCCGGCGACAAGCCCGTCGTCGGCATCGAACCCTCCTGCCTGCTCACCCTGCGCGACGAAATCCCCGGCATGTTCCCCGGCCCCGAGGCACAATCCCTCGCCCACCGCGCCGAACTCCTCGGCGAATACCTCGCCCGCATCAGGCCCGACCTGCCGCTCAAGCCCCGCGCCGCCACCGCCCACGTCCACGGCCACTGCCACCAGAAGAGCTTCGGCGCCTTCAACCCCGCGCTGGCCACGCTGCGCGCGGTGCCGGAACTCGCGGTCAGGCCCATCGCCTCGTCCTGCTGCGGCATGGCCGGCACCTTCGGCTACCAGGCCGAAACACAGGACGTCTCGCGCGCCATGGCGGAGGCATCGCTGCTTCCCGCCATCCGCGCCGCGGGCGCCGACGACCTCATCGTCGCCGACGGTTTCTCCTGCCGCCACCAGATCCGCGACCTCGCCGGGCGCGAGGCGAAGCACTCCGCCGTGGTGCTCGCGGAATCCCTGGCCTAGCCATCCGTCTTCCGCCGCAGCGCCACCAGCTCGCGCAGAAACCGGTCCCGCCGCGCCGCCAGCGCCGCGAGGTCGCGCCCCGCCGCTTCCTCCTCCACGCCCGCCACCAGCCTCGCCTGCAGCGCCGCGTCCACCCTCGGCGTGCCGAGATCGTCCCACCAGGTCTGCATCGCCGGCAGCAGATGCCCGAGGAAATGTTTCATCCCGCCGTCGCCGCCCGCGAGATGGAAGGTCAGGCTCGGCCCCATCAGCGCCCAGCGCAGCCCCGGCCCCTCACTGATTGCCGCATCCACGTCGGCCACACTCGCCACCCCCTCGGCGACAAGGTGCACCGCCTCGCGCCACAGCGCCGCCTGCAGCCGGTTCGCCACGTGCCCCGGCACTTCCTTGCGGATGTGGATCGGATATTTTTCGACACGGCGGTAGAACGCCATCGCCGCCTCGACGGCCGCCGCATCCGCCCCCTCGCCGCTCACCACCTCCACCAGCGGCATCAGGTGCGGCGGGTTGAACGGGTGCCCGATCAGCACCCGCCCCGGATGCGCGCACCCCTCGCGCAGCCGCGACACCAGCAACCCGGAACTCGAGGAGGCGATCGGCACGTCGGGCCCCACCGCCCGCGAGACCGCCGGCAGCAGCCCGAGCTTCACGTCGTAGCGTTCGGGCGCGCTCTCCTGCACGAAATCCGCGCCCTCGGCGGCCCGCACCGGGTCACGCTCGAACACCAGCCCCGCCGTGCCGGCACCGATCCCCGCCGCCATCCGCGCGATCAGCGCCTCGGCCCCCGGCGCCGGGTCGCTTGCCCGCACCTTCAATCCACGGCTCAGGAAATACGCCGCCCAACTCGCCCCGATCGTCCCGGCCCCGATCACCGCGACCGTCTTCACCTCGCGCATGCACGCTCCTCCCCCGAATTCCTTCCATTCGCGGGGACCAACCTACCAGATCATCTGCGCGACGGCGCGGTCCGGCGCTGCCCCCGCCTCCTCGAAGCGCGCGCGCCAGCCGCGCCACCCCGGGTCGCGGCCAACGCGTGCTCGCTCTCGCCCCGATGTGCCCGCGCCGCCGTCGCCCGGCACCTCCGCCGGCAGCGGGTCGCCCGGAGGAACAGGGCGTGCGAGAAGACCAGCTTCCGCCCACCCTCGAAGCTCGTCGTCGGCATGGTCGCACCATCCGCGACCGCGATGAATGCAAACCTAACAGGCCCCCGTGCCCATTCAGTCCTCGTTCACCGGATGCGCGCAGCATGCGTCCCGCATCATCGCATGGGATCCGTCTTGCCGCGCTCCGCACACCACCCGGCCGACCTCCGCTTCGGCCTGCGCCTGCAACACGCCCACGACCTGGCGACCGGCGCCGTCGTCGCCGCCGAAGCCTGGCCCGCCTGGTACCGCGCCGGCCGCCCTTTCCCCGCCGCCGCCATCCGCGACCGCATCATGGCCATCCACGCCCTGCTGCGCACCGCCGCGGAACACGCGCGCGGCGCCCACGCCATGCCCGTCTCGGTCAACGCCGACGCCGCGGCACTGGCCGACGGTTCGTTCGCCGAGGCCGCCGCCGCGGCGCTCGCGGCAACCTCCTGCCCACCGGCGCGCCTCGCCATCGAGATCCCCGAACCCCTGCTCGACACAGTCGATCTCGCACCGCTGCACGCCATGGGCCTTGGCGTGGTCGCCGACCATTACGGCACCGGCGCCATGTCGCTGCGCCTGCTCGGCTCCCTCCGGCTTGCCGCCATCAAGCTCGACGCCTCGCTGGTGCGCGACATCCCCCGCAACCGCCCACGCCAGGGGCTGGCGCGCGCGCTGGTCACCGCTGCCGCTTCCCGGCGCATCACCGTCGCGGCCTGTGGCATCGAGGCAGAGGAAGAGCGCGCGGCCCTCGCCTCGCTTGGCGTGCGCACCGCCCAGGCCCCGCTCTTCGCCGCGCCCCATACCATCGCCGCGTGATCAGCCACCCGGCACCCGGACATCAAGCTAGTCCCGCCCATGCCAGTCCCGCCCATGACCGTATCGTCATGCCGCCGAAGCTTGCCCGGCCGCGAGCCCTCGGACCATAAACAGCGCCTTCATCATTCCGCGTCGCGACCGTGTACCTCATGGCCCTCCTCGCGAGCCTCGTCTTCCCCGCCTGTGCCAGCGTCGGCATCGGCGGGCTGCCGCCGGCGCGCTATCTCGATCCCCACGCGATCGTCCGGCCCAGGACACCCGACATCGAAACGCCGCTCTGCAAGGTGCCCCCCGCGTCGCTCTTCGCCGGCCTGCGCGAGCTGGCGGCGGGCGAAAACCGCCCCTCCAAGCAAGCGGTTTTCCCGACCCGCGCGCGGGCGGACGATGTCGTCCGCAGCGCCGTCTTCAGCGTCCCCGACCTCGTCACGGCGCAGGCCCTGGCCGGGCCCGGCAAGACCAGTGCTTGGCTGGTGCTGTGGTCGCGCAGCGTCTATGGACGTTCCGACCTCGGCGTGAACCGCGGGCGCGTGCGCGCCTGGCTCGCCACCCTCGCCGCCACCGTGGCGCAGACGAAATAGGGAGATCCGATGCGCGGCCTCGCCAACGCCCTACGCGAATCCTGGCGCCTCGCGCGGCCCTACTACGCGTCGGAGGAGAAATGGTTCGCCCGCACCCTGCTGGGCGTCATCATCGCCGCGAACCTGACGCTGGTCGGCATCAATGTCTGGCTCAACGCGTGGAACCAGCAGTTCTTCAACGCGCTGCAAAGCAAGAACTGGGCATCCTTCATCCGCCTGCTGTTCTTCTACGACACCACCAAGAGCGGCACGTTCATGCCGGGGTTCAGCGAGCTGGTCGTCGTCTACATCGTCATCGCGGTCTCGCGCACCTACATGAACC
>JAJYFW010000167.1 GCA_021785335.1 Pseudomonadota bacterium | reverse complement strand
GCTGCCCAAGCCGGCCTGGCTCGCCGAGACCGGCAAGCTGTGGCCCGAATGGCGCGCCACCGGCGAGGCGCTGGCCGACGCCAAGCGCGACGCTACATTGCTCTGGCTCAAGGAGCAGGAGGCGGCGGGGCTCGATATCGTAACGGATGGCGAACAATCACGCCAGCACTTCGTGCACGGATTCCTCGCCCAGGTGGACGGCATCGACTTCGAGCGCAAGCAGAAGATCGGCATCCGCAACAACCGCTACGAGGCGCTGTGCCCGACCGTGGTGGGGCCCCTGGGTCTGCGCGGGCGTGTGCACGAGACCGAGGCGCGGATCATGCGCGCGGCGACCGGACGGCGGATCAAGTTCACCCTGCCCGGCCCGATGACGCTCGTCGACACGCTGGCCGATGCCTATTACGGCGACCGCGTGCGCATGGCCGTCGCCTTCGCCGATCTCCTCAACCAGGAGGCGCGGGCACTTGCCGCCGACGGGATCGACGTGATCCAGTTCGACGAGCCGGCCTTCAACGTCTACCTCGCGGAGGCCGCGGAGTGGGGCGTTGCGGCACTGGAACGAGCCGCCGCCGGCGTCAACGCCGCGACCTGCGTGCACATCTGCTACGGCTACGGCATCGACGCCAACCGCGCCTGGAAGGGCACGCTCGGCGAATCTTGGCGGCAGTACGAGACGGTGTTCCCGGCACTGGCGAAAAGCTCCATCGGCCAGGTCTCGCTCGAATGCATCAACTCCAGGGTGCCGCCGGAGTTGATGGCATTGCTGCCGGGCAAGGACGTGCTGGTGGGCGTGATCGACGTCGCGAGCGACGTGGTGGAGACACCCGAGCAGGTGGCGGCGACGCTGGAACTGGCGGCGCGGCACGTGGCGCCGCACCGCATCGTCGCCTGCACCAATTGCGGCATGGCGCCGATGGGAAGGCGCGTCGCGCGGGCGAAACTGCAGGCGCTGTCAGCCGGCGCGGCGCTCGCGCGCACGCGGATCGGGGGCTAGCGGATGCGCATTGCGGTCCTGGGCGGCGGCAACGGCAGCCACGCAGCGGCGGCGGACCTCGCCCTCGCGGGACACGAGGTGGTGCTGTGGCGGCGCGAGCGCACGGCCCTCGCCACGGTGCTGGCCTCGGGCGGCATCGAACTCCTGGACGGGGCGGGCCTGCGCCACGTCTCCTTCGGCGCCACCGACGACCTCGCGGACGCAGTGCGCGGCGCCGCGCTGATCGTGGCCCCCGTCCCCGCCTTCGCCCAGGGCGATCTCGCTCGCCGCCTCGCGCCGCTGCTGCGCGACGGGCAGGTCGTGTTCCTGCCGCCAGGCACCTGGGGCACGCTGCTCATGGACCAGGCGGTGCGCGCGGCCGGCAACCAGTCCGAAGTTGCCTACGCCGAGTCGGGCACGCTGCCCTGGCTCTGCCGCCTGCACCACACCGAGACCGGCACCCGCATCGCCATCCGCGTGCGGGCGACCAGACTCCCCACCGGCGTGCACCCCGCGCGCCTGGCGCCGGCGGCCTTGCCGGTGCTGACGGCGGCCTTTCCCGCGATCGAGCGCCTCGCCGACGGGCTCGACGGCGCGCTGATGAACGCCGGCCCGATCATCCACCCGCCGCTCATCACGATGAATGCGGGGCCGCTGCAGCATTTCGAGCGCTGGGACATCCACAACGAGGGCACGCAGCCGGCGATCCGCCGCGTGACCGACGTGCTGGATGCCGAGCGCATACGCCTGCGCGAGGCGTTGGGCTACGGCGCGCCGCATTTCCCGCTCGCCGACCACTACAGGACCGACGGCGATGAGTGGATGTACGGCAGGCGCGGGCACACCCAGCTCGTGGACAGCGCCGACTGGCGCGAACATATCGATCTCGCAACGCATCGCTACATGCGCGAGGACGTCGCCTGCGGGCTCGCCCTTCTGGCCTCGCTCGGCGCCTGGGCAGGCGTTCCGATGCCGGTCGCGAGCGGCCTGCTCGCCGTGGCGGGCGCAGCGATCGGCGAGGATTTCACCCGCACCGGCCGCACCGTTGCGGCGATGGGAGTCGCCGGCATGGACCGCGCTGCGCTGCGCCGCCTCCTCGCCGAAGGCGCGCGATGACGCGCATCGCGATCGTCGGCCCCGGCCGCATGGGCCGCGGCATGGCGCACGCCTTCCTGCATACCGGCTTCGAGGTCGACCTGCTCGACGTGAAGCCCCGCACCGAGGCCGAGGCACGCGGAGCGTTGCAGGCAGCACACGCGGAGATCGCGCACGGCATCGGCGTGATGCGCCAGATCGGCCGCATCGACGCCGAGCACCAGGCCCTGATGCTGGACCGCCTGTCGCTCACGGCGGGCGACGCGGCGGACGCGGCGCTCGCGCGCGCGGACGCCGTCTTCGAGGCGGTGCCCGAGGTCATGGCGCAGAAGGAAGCCGCCTTTGCCCGCATCGCGTCCCATGCCGGCCGCGACGTGCCGATCGCCTCCACCACCTCCACCTTCGACATCGAGGCGCTCGCTAAGTTCGTCACGCACCCGCACCGTTTCCTCAATACGCACTGGCTCAACCCCGCCTTCCTCATCCCGCTGGTCGAGGTGAGCCCCGGCACCGGCACCGAGGAGGCGGTGCTCCTGCGGATGGAGGCGCTGCTGCGCGAGGCGGGCAAGGTGCCGGTGCGCTGCAAGGCCGCGCCCGGCTTCATCGTGCCGCGCATCCAGGCCCTCGCGATGAATGAGGCCGCACGCATCGTGACCGAGGGCGTGGCGACGCCGGAGGCGGTCGACACCGCGATCCGCACCGGCTTCGGCCCGCGCTTCGCCGTGCTCGGCCTCCTGGAGTTCGTCGACTACGGCGGCGGCGACATCCTCTATTACGCCGCCAACTACCTTAGGGACGCACTATCGGCGCCGCGCTTCGAGCCGCCCCAGGTCGTCGTGGACAACATGCGCGAGGGCCGCATCGGCCCGCGCACCGGCGAAGGCTTCTACGACTGGAAGGGCCGCGACATGGACGAATACCGGCGCCAGACCTTCGCCAAGCTCGCCGACCTGCTCGACCACCTCGGCCTGCTCGCCCGGCCGAAATAGCCCTCAGCGCAATCCCGCGCGCAGCGCCGAGGCGCAGTGCAGCAGCGCCGTGTCCGCCGCGCGCACAATGCGGCCCATGGTAAGGAAGCCGTGCATCTGGTCGGCCATGTGCACCAGCGTCACGCGCACCCCTTCGTGCTCCAGCCGCCTCGCGTAGGCGATGCCCTCGTCCACCAGCGGATCGTAGCCGGCGGTGAGCACGAAGGCCGGTGCCACCCCCGCGAGGCTCGCGGCGCGTAGCGGCGAGGCGTGCCATTCCGTCCATCGCGCGGGATCCGGAATATAGGTGTCGCGGAACCAGCGCGCCGTCGCGGCGGTGAGCGGAAAGTCCGCGGTAATGCGCTGATAGGCCGGCAGCCGCATCGTCATGTCGGTGGCGGGATAGATCAACAGCTGAAAGGCAAGCTTCGGCACCGTGCCGTCGCGCGCCATCAGCGCCAGCACCGCCGAGAGATTGCCGCCGGCGCTGTCCCCGCCGACCGCGAGCCGCGCGGGGTCGACGCCAAGCGAGGCCGCCTCCCGCGCGACCCAGCGTGTGGCGATGGCGGAATCCTCCACCGCCGCGGGATAAAGGTGCTCCGGGGCCATCCGGTACTCGACCGAAACGACGGCGACGCCGGCGTCGTTGGCAAGCCTGCGGCATACACCGTCGTAGACCTCGACCGAGCCGATCATCCAGCCGCCGCCATGGAGGAAGACGAGACAAGGCAGCACATCGTCCGCTGACGACCCGCGCGGGCGGTACAGCCGGCACGGCACGCCGTCCGCCATCACGTCGCGCGTCTCGGCAACCTCGACCTTGTCCGGCTGCAGGATGGGCATGGCGGCGACCTGCACCGCCCGCGCCTCCGCCGGCGTGAGCGTCTCATAAGGCGGGCGGTTGGCAGCGCGGATCATCTCCAGCACGCGCTGTGCATCGGGATCGAGGCTGGCATACGTGCTCATCGTCGCTCCGGCGTGACGTCAGGAAAGAAGTTCGATCGCGTCGCCCGCTGCGATGCGGCCGGCCTCAACGACCTCGGCATGGATGCCGAGATCGGTATGCCCATAGAGGCGCTTCAGTTCCGCAACGGGGTCGGCATCGCGCTCGGCGGTAAGCGGGTTCACCTCGGTGGCGGGACAGCGGGTGATCGTGCGGGTGACACGCAGGCGCGCGGACCCCACCAGCAGCTCCCGCCCGACCCATTCGCGCTCGCTCATCGGCGCCGCGCCGTCAAACCATATATTGGCGCGGAAGCGGCGCTTGTGCCGGCGGGCGCCGAGCTTGGCCTCGTAATCGGCGAGGCTCGCGAGGTTGATGAGCGAAACCACTTGCCGTTTCTGGTCGCCGAAGCTGTGGCCGTCGACGTGGTGGAAACGTGGCGCGCCCCGCGCCTCGGCGCCGAGATACGCCGTGAGCCAGGCGCCGATACGCTCCCGCCCCTCGGCCGACAGTGCGTTCTCCGAGAGACGCGCGCCACCCGGCGCCAGGATCAGCAGCCTGCCCGTCGCGGGATCGAAGCTGGAGCGCAGCGCCGCCACGGCGGCGTTGGCGCGCAGGCACATGAACTCCGTCTTCGGCCGCCAGCCCGGCTGTTCCGGATCGAACAGGGAGTCGCCCTGAGCCAGCGCGAAGGCACGGTCCCAGGGAATAGCCCGCCCGGGCTCGACCTGCGCCTCCTCCAGCGCCTCGGCGGTCAGGCCCTTCACGGGGTAGCGGTAGAGGCGTTCAATTCGCACGATATCGTCCCAAGTCGACGGGATCCCTCTTGAGCGGCGCGGCAGCATTGCCCATTTCCTGGGCACGGGATAGCCGCCCCGTCGCCTCGTTGCAGGGGCGGGGTAGGGCCGGTCGCCTTATGAAGGGACAGGACGATGGACATCGAGAAATTCACCGACCGCGTGCGCGGGTTCATCCAGGCAGCGCAGACGATCGCGATCCGCGAATATCACCAGCAACTCACGCCCGAGCACCTGCTCAAGGCGATGCTCGACGACGAGGAGGGCGCCGCTGCCGGCCTGATCAAGGCCGCTGGCGGCGACGACCGTGTCGCGCGCAACGCCGTCGAGGCGGCGCTGGCGAAGCTGCCGAAGGTGCAGGGCGGCGGTGCCGGCCAGCCGCAGATCACGCCGCCGCTGGTGCGGGTGCTGGACGCCGCCCAGGCCGCCGCGAACAAGGCCGGCGACGAATACGTGGCGCAGGACCGGGTGCTCGTCGCCCTCGCCGCCGGCGAG
>JAJYFW010000166.1 GCA_021785335.1 Pseudomonadota bacterium | reverse complement strand
GCCACGATGGCGGCGACCGCGCTGGCCATCGCGGAGGCCGTCCGCCGCCGCCACGGCGTCGCCGCCATCGGCCTCGCCGGCGGCGTCTTCCAGAACCGGAACCTGGTCGAGCGCCTCGCCCCCGCCCTGCGCGCCGCCGGCTTCGCAACCCTGTTCGGCGAGGCGATCGCCTGCAACGATGCCGGGCTCAGCTTCGGCCAGATCATCGAATACGGAGGACGCGCGTGATCGAGGATACCCATGTCAGCCTTGCCCACGGCAATGGCGGCCGCCTGATGCGGGCGCTGATCGAGGAGGTCTTCGCCCGCCACCTCGCCGACCCCGCGCTCGACACCGGGGCCGACGCCGTGCCCGTCGCCCTGCCCGCGGGCGAGATCGTCGTCACCACCGACGGTTTCACCGTCCAGCCGCTCAGCTTTCCCGGCGGCGACATCGGCGCCCTCGCGGTGCACGGCACGGTGAACGACCTCGCCGTCGCCGGCGCCCGCCCGCTCTATCTCACCCTGGCCGCGCTGATCGAGGAGGGGCTGGAAATCGCCCGGCTGGAGCGCATCGTCGCCAGCCTCGCCGGCGCCGCCCGCGCCGCCGGCGTGCGCGTCGTCGCCGGCGACACCAAGGTCCTGCCGCGCGGGCAGGGCGGGGGGATCTATCTCGCCCTCACCGGCATCGGCGTCCGCCCGCCCGGCTGCGGCCTCGGCCTCGGCCGGATCGAGACCGGCGATGCCGTGCTGGTCAGCGGCCCGGTGGGCGATCACGGCATCGCGGTGATGCTGGCGCGCGAGGAATTCGGCCTCAGCGGCGATGTCGTGTCCGACGCCGCGAGCGTCCTGCCGCTCACCGCCGCCATCGCCGTCCTGCCCGGCCTGCGCTTCATGCGCGATCCCACGCGCGGCGGCCTCGCCACCGTCGCCCATGAAATCGCCCGCGGCGCCGGCCGCGCCGTCGAGCTCGACGAGGCGGCGATCCCGGTCCGCGGCACCACGCGCGCGGTCTGCGACATGCTCGGCTACGATCCGCTCTACCTCGCGAGCGAGGGCCGCGTCGTCGCCGTCGCCGCCCCGACGGCGGCGGCCGCCATCCTCGCCGCCTGGCGCGCCTTGCCCGAAGGGGAGGGGGCCGCGATCATCGGCGCGATCGGCGCGGCCGCCCCGGCCGATGCCCCGGTTCTCCTGCGCACCCGCATCGGCGGCGCGCGGACCCTGCCCGAACTGGAATCCGACCCGCTGCCGCGGATCTGCTGAGCGGGATCAGCCCGCGAGCGTCGCGTCGATCGAGGCCAGCTCCCGCCGCAACGCCTCGCGCCGCGCCTGCATCGCCCCGTGCTGCGCCCGCCGCGCCCGCTCGCGCCCCTGGCGCAGCCAGTCCAGCCAGGCGCCGAATCCCTCTCCCGTCGCCGCCGAGACCGCGAACGACCCGATGGCCGGATTCACCCGCAGCGCGCCGGCGAGGATCAGCTCCATGTCGCACGCCACATGCGGCAGCAGGTCGATCTTGTTGACCAGCATCAGGTCCGCGGCGTGGAACATGTGCGGATATTTCAGCGGCTTGTCCTCGCCCTCGGTCACCGAGAGAATGACGACCTTGTGCGCCTCGCCGAGGTCGAACCCCGCCGGGCAGACGAGGTTGCCGACATTCTCGATGAACAGGATCCCGCCCTCCAGCGCCGGCAGGTGCTCCAGCGCGTGGCCGACCATGTGCGCGTCGAGATGGCACGCCTTGCCGGTATTGATCTGCCAGGCCGGCGCCCCCGCCGCGCGGATCCGCTCGGCGTCGAACTCCGTCTGCTGGTCGCCCTCGATCACCGCGACCGGCATCTCCGCCTTCAGCGCCGCGACCGTCCGCACCAGCAGCGAGGTCTTGCCCGAGCCGGGGCTGGAGACGAGGTTGACGACGAAAATGCCCCGCTCGGCGAAATACGTCCGGTTGGCATCGGCATGGCGCTGGTTCGCCGCCATGATGTCCTGCTCCACCCGCACCATCCGCGCCGGCGCCAGCCCCGCCGCGTGCGCGTGAGCGTGCTCCGGCGCGTGGCCATGATCATGCCCGTGGTCGTGCCCGTGCCCGTGCCCATGCTCATGCTCATGCTCATGTTCATGCTCATGATGGTGTTCCCCGGTATCGCCGCAGCCGCATATGCCGCACATCATGTCACCTCGATCTGCCTGATCCTGATCTGCTTGCCGTCGAGAACCTGCAATTGCAGGCTGCCGCAATGCGGACACGGATCGCCGAAGCGCCGCAGCGTCACCGTGGTGCCGCATTGCATGCACCAGGCCCTGCCATCGACCTCGACGATGTCGAGCCGCGCGTCCTCCGCCAGCGTGCCGCGCGTCACGATGCCGAAATTGAACCGCATCGCCTCGCATTCCACCGCCGCCAGCGCGCCGATTTCCAGCTCCACCGCATGCACCCGGCTGAACGCGGCCGCCCCCGCCTGCGCCTCCAGCGCCTGCACCAGCCCCTCGCAGAGCGCCATCTCATGCATCGCGGTCCTCCGCGTCGAGCGGCAGGAACTGGTGGCGCTCGGCGTCGCAGTTCGGGCAATGCCACGACTCCGGCAGGTCGGCGAACGCCGTCCCCGGCGCGATCTGCCACACCTCGTCGCCCGCCGCCGGATCGTACACATGCCAGCAGATCCGGCACTCATGGCGGGAAAGCTCGGCGGTCCCGCTCATGGATAGGCCGCCTCCAGCGCCCGCACGCGCGATGCGGATTCGGCGATGTCGTCCTGGGCGGCGCAGGCCACCGCCGGCACCGCGGCGATCTCCAGCGTGTTCAGGATCAGCGCGTCCGCCGCGTTGTAATACTGCACCCACCAGGTCCCGGCGAGGCGCGTGCTGCGGATCCGGCAGGTGCCGTACCCGCCCGAGAGAATGATCGCCGGCCCCTCGCCGAGCGTGCGCACCAGCCAGGTCAGCTCCGCCTCGGCCAGCGGCAGCAGGCCGAGATTGATCACATGCGCCGCGCCGCCCGGCCGGAACGCGGCGCTGCGGGCGCGCAGCTCCGCCAGCACGTGCGGCGCGTTGACCATCTCCGGCGGAATCGCCTCCGGCGCCGGCAGCTCCATAAGCCCCCAGGAAGCTGCGGCGCGCGCCGCCACCACCGCCGGTATTGGCCCGATCTCCAGCCGGTCCAGCCGCCGCCCGGTCGCCGCATCGCGCGCCCGCAGCCGCCACAATCCGGTATAGGCCGTCTCGCCGATCTGCCATTCCGGCGCGCCCAGCACCAGCGCGCTCACCTCGCCATCGAGCAGGATCTCGTCGAGACTGGCGCAATCCGCCGCCGAGGCCTCGTCGAGCACGATCTGCCCCACCGCAGCGCCGGATGCAGCCGCCTCCAGCGCCGCGCCGATCCGCTGCAGCCAGGTGCGGCACCGCGCCCGCGCCGCCGGATCGTCGGGCAGCGAGGGCGCGCGGAACACATGCATCTCCGTCGGCAGCGCGAGATAGTCCGGTCCCGCCTCGGCGGTGCCGGATCGCGCGGGCAGGGCGAACGGGTCCATCGTCAGGCCTCCATCGCGGCGGCCGCCGGCGCGCCGATCCGGTCGAGCATCCCGCCGATCGCCTCCAGATACTCCGCCCAGCTCCGCATCCGCGCGACGCTGCCGATCATCGCCCCCTCATGCACCAGAACGAGCGTCGGGCGGACCACCACCCTGAACCGCGCCGCCGCCGCCCGCTCCCGGTCCGGGTCCACCATCGCGCAGCGGAACCGCCCCGCGAACGCCTTCGCAAGCTCCGGCACGATCACGGCGACATCGTCGATCTCCCGATGCCGCGCCGGATCGCCGGTGAACAGGACCAGCGTCGTGCCCTCGGCCAGCGCCGCCTCCAGCCCGTCGCCGCCCAGCTCCCGCACGCCCTCCGCCGCCGCGAGCCGCGCCAGTGCCGCCGATCCCGCCATCACGATGCCTCCGCTATCTGCGCCGCCGGTCCGCCGAACGTCATCGCCACCGCGGCCGGGCCGAGCGGCTCCGCCTCCTCGCCGGCCGCGCGCGGCGCGAGCGCGAACCCCGCCCCGGCCAGATGCGCCCGCACGATGTCCACCGCCTCGCCGATCCGCGCCGCCACCGGCGCCGACAGCCCGCCGCCATAGGTGTCGAGGTCGCAGGGCTGCACGCCGACCAGCACCATCCGCGCCGGCGCCCGCCCCGAAATCTGCGCCAGCGCCAGCACGTCCTGGAAACTCGTCTGGTGCAGGCTCAGCTTCTTCGCGGTCAGGTAGCGCGGCACCTCGTCGTCGGCCGCCACCATCAGCGTCCCCGGCGCCAGCCCGAAATCCACCGCGTCGAGAATGACCAGAAGCCCGGCCTCGCCCACCACCGGCAGCAGCGCCAGCCCCTGCGTTCCGCCATCGACGAGGCGCACCTCCGGCCCGCACGTCCAGCCGGCATTCAGCGCCTCCACCGCGCGCACGCCGAACCCCTCGTCCGCCCAGAGCACGTTGCCGATCCCGAGCACCGTCGCCCCGCGGCTCATTCCCGGTCGTCCTTGAAGAAGCGCCAGCCATTGATCATCGTGCTGATCATCGTCTGCCGCGACATGATGTCCTCCCGCACCGACATGTAGACATGGACCATCGCGAACAGGATCAGGTACCACATCGCCAGGTGATGCCATGTGTGCACCGCCTGGCTGTTGCCGAAGAGCGGCATCACCCAGCTCGTGAACAGCGCAAAGGCCCAGGTGCCATGGCCGGTCCCCTCGCCGAACAGCGCGAAGCCGGTGACGATCTGGAACAGCACGCCGAGCGTGAACATCGCGAACATCGCAAGCTGCGCCAGCGGATTATGCCCGATCTCCTTGCTCGTCTCGCGTTCGAGGAACAGGTACCAGCGGATCGTCCTGGCGAACTCGCGCCGCCACGACCGCCGCCAGACCGCGGGCGCGAAAATCTCCCGCGCATACCGGTTGCCGACGATCGCCCAGTAGATCCGCACCAGCATCGCCACCGCGAACACGTCGCCGGTGATGAAATGGATCGTGCGGATGTCGCCCATCAGGAAATGCTGGCTCGGCTGGCCGACCTGCAACGGCCACAGCGGATCGGCGATCAGGAATCCGGTGATCGACAAAATCACGATCGACAGCGCCATCACCCAGTGCCAGATCCGCACCGGCAACTCGTACACATAGACCGGCGCGCTCACCCGCCTCGCCGTCGCCCCCTGCGCGAGATCCGTAGGCGTCGTCCGCGTGTCTGCCGTCATGGCACGATCCCCGATCCTGTTTCCGACGATCCCTCAGAGCACCTGCACGCGCACCAGCTCGCCGCCGTCCGGCGCCATCACATGCGTCGAGCA
>JAJYFW010000165.1 GCA_021785335.1 Pseudomonadota bacterium | reverse complement strand
AAGAAACAATGGAGAAGAGGGGGATGGTGCCCAGGGGCGGAATCGAACCACCGACACTGCGATTTTCAGTCGCATGCTCTACCAACTGAGCTACCTGGGCCCACTCCGGCGCAGACCCTCGGGGCGTTCCCCGCGGGCCTCCGCTGTGGCGCGGACGCGCGGGGATAGCCCAGGCGAGAGGCCCGATCAACCCGGCCCGTCGCCTTCCGGCGCGGTTTCCTCGGCCGCGCCGGCCAGGCGGTAATCCCCGCCCAGCCAGCGGCCGAGATCCACGTCGGCACAGCGGCGCGAGCAGAACGGCGCGGTGCGCGCGGCACGCGTCGCGGCGTCCAGTTCCCGCCGGCAGATCGGGCACACCATCCCGCGTTCAGCCATGCTCCAGCCTCCATCCGGCGAGCGTCGGGTCGGCGCGCAGCACCAGGTCCCGCCCTGTCCTCTCGCGATATTGCGGCAGGGCCACGGGGTCCGCCTCCAGCGCCGCCAGGATCGCCGGCGCGGCCCGCAGCACCAGCACGAGCGCAGGCATCGCCGCCACCTCCCGCGCCGCCACGCGCAGCGCCGCCAGCCCGTCCGCGTGCGCCCCCGCCAGCAACTCCGCGAGCGGCGGGTGAATGCGCGGGCGGCGGATCTCCGCCAGCCCCAGGTGCGAGAAGCCGAGCAGCCTCGCCCCCAGCGGATCTTCCGCCAGCGCCGCTGCCAGCGCCTCGCCCAGCACCTTCTGCCGCCGTCCCGGCAGACCGGCGAAATCCACCAGGATCGCGCCGCCTAGGTTGCGCAGCCGTAGCGCGCGCACCAGCACCGGGATCGCGGCGAGGTTCAGCGCGCGGTGCGACGCCGCCTTGCCGCCTGCCGAAAACCCCCCAAGATCGACGTCGATCGCGGTCAGGGCCGGCGTGAGCGAGATATGTGCCCGCCCGCCGCCTGGGAGCGCCATCTCGGGCTCCGCCAGCGCCGCAACTTCCGCCTCCAGCGCGTCGTCGAAGGCGCGCGCAACCCAGGTGCCGCCCAGCGCCCGGTCGTCGGCAAGGAACGCCGCGCCGGGATAGCGCGCCCGCAACTCATCCAGCGGGCTCGGCCCGCGCGCGACCAGCCCCACGGGGCCGGACGGCGCCTCGGCGGCGGCAAGCCGCGGCCCCTTGCCACCGTGCGCGGCGCGGACGATCCGCGCGCCCAGCACCGTGCCCTCCGGCGCCTTCCCCTCGCTCTCCGGCAGGAAGCCGGTCGCAGCCTCGATCTCGACGAAGCTGCCGGCCAGCGCCGGCGCGCGCGCCGCGACGCGCCCGCGATGCACGTCGCCCACGCCGTCCGGCCGCCCCGGACGCCACAGCGCGTAGTCCCACAGCACCCCGTCACGCAGCACCGCGACGCGGACCTCGCCCGGCGAGGCGGCGGCGCGGATCTCGGTCGTCACCGCCAGCCCAGCCCGCGCAGCAGGCTCGCCGTCTCCCAAAGCGGCAGGCCGACCACGCCGGAGTAGCTGCCCTGCAGCTGCCGCACGAAGGCCGCCGCGTGACCCTGGATGGCGTAGCCGCCGGCGCGCCCGCGCCACTCGCCGGTCGCCACGTAGGCATCGATGTCGGCGGGCGTGAGCCGTACGAACGTGACGCTGCTCTCGCTCTGCCGCTCCCCGCGCCGCCCGTCCGGCGCCACCACCACCACCGCCGTGTGCACGCGATGCCGCCGCCCGGAGAGCAGCGCCAGGAAGCGCCGCGCCTCGGCCTCGTCCGCGGGCTTGCCGAGGATGCGCCGGCCCGCCGCCACCACGGTGTCGGCCGCGATCACGAAGGCGCCCGGCTCCGCCACCGCCTTTGCCCGCGCCAGGCGCAACGCCAGCGCCCGCGGGGTTTCGTCGCGCAGCGGCGTCTCGTCCACCGCGGGATCGCGGATGATGTCGGGAATGATGCCGATCTGCGCCAGCAGTTCGCGCCGCCGCGGGCTCGCGGAGGCCAGGATCAGCGTCGCGTGATCAGCCGGATTGCGCGAACCGGCCAGGTTACTTGAACCTGAAGGTGATCCGGCCCTTGGTGAGGTCGTAGGGCGTCATTTCCACGTTGACGCGGTCGCCGGCCAGCACGCGGATGCGGTTCTTGCGCATCTTGCCGCTGGTATGGGCGAGGATGACGTGATCGTTGTCGAGCTTCACGCGGAACATCGCGTTGGGCAGCAGCTCCGTCACGGTGCCGCTGAACTCGATCATGTCTTCCTTTGACATCGGGCCTCTAACCTGGGGATGCGGTCCTATGCGCCGCCACGGCGCGCAGCGTCAAGCCGCCCGCGCTCCAGCCTGAGGGCCACGCTCTGCGCGTGCGCGCCCAGCCCCTCCGCCTCCGCGAGTGCCACCGCCGCGGGGCCGACCAAAGCCAGCCCCTCGGGCCCGGACGCGATCCAGGTCGTGCGCTTGAGGAAATCGAAGACGGAAAGCCCGGAGGAGAAGCGCGCCGTGCGCCCGGTGGGCAGCACGTGGTTCGGCCCGCCGACATAGTCGCCGATCGCCTCCGGGCACCAAGCGCCGAGGAACGCCGCGCCCGCATGGCGGATGCGCGCGAACAGCGCCTCCGGCTCGGGCGTCAGGATCTCGAGATGCTCGGGCGCGAGCCGGTCCACCAACGGCGGTGCCTCGTTCCAGTTCCGCACCACGATGATCGCCCCGTTCGTGCGCCAGGAAGCGCCGGCGATGGCGGCGCGCGGCAGGGCCTGCAGCGCGACCTCGACGGCCCGCTCCACGCGCCCGGCGAAGCCCGCGTCGTCGGTGATCAGGATCGACTGCGCCGCCTCGTCGTGCTCGGCCTGCGCCAGCAGGTCCATCGCCACCTGCGCGGGGTCGTTCGCGGCGTCCGCCAGCACCACCACCTCGGACGGGCCGGCGACGGAATCGATGCCGACGCGGCCGAAGACCTGGCGCTTCGCCTCCGCGACATAGGCGTTGCCGGGACCCACGATGCGGTCCACCGCCGCGATCGTTACCGTCCCGTAAGCAAACGCCGCGACCGCCTGCGCGCCGCCGACGCGGTAGATCTCCGCCACCCCCGCGCGCCGCGCCGCCGCCAGCACCAGCGGGTTGAGCACGCCGCCGGGTGCCGGCACGCACATCGCGATGCGCGCAACCCCCGCGACGCGCGCCGGGATCGCGTTCATCAGCACCGAGGACGGATACGCCGCCTTGCCGCCGGGCACATAAAGCCCCACCGCGTCCAGCGCGTTCCAGCGCATGCCGAGCGTGAGCCCGGCCGCGTCCGTCATGCGCAGGTCGGAGGGCATCTGCGCACGGTGAAAGGCCTCGATGCGCGTGGCCGCCGTCTCCAGCGCCGCCATCAGGGCCGGCGCGATCGCCGCACAGGCCGCTTGCACCTCGGCCTCGGTCACGCGCAGCGGCAGGTCGTGGCGGTCGAATTTCCGCGTGAGGTCCGCAAGCGCGGCATCGCCCTCCGCGCGCACGCGCGCGACGATGGCCGCGACCGGCTCCGCCACGTTCTCCGTCGTCTCGCGCGCCTGCCCGAGCAGGTCCGCGAACCGGTGCGCGAAATCCGCGTCCGTGGTCGCGAGGCGCTGCATCACGCCAGCGCCTGGCGGAAGCGCTGGATCCAGCCGCCGACGAGCTCGGGGTTGGTCTTCAGCGCCGTGCGGTTGACGATCAGCCGCGAGGTCACCGGCGCGATCACCTCCGTCTCCACCAGGTCGTTGGCCTTGAGCGTCGAGCCGGTGGCGACGAGGTCGACGATCAGCCGCGAGAGGCCGAGCGTGGGTGCCAACTCCATCGCCCCGTTCAATTCCACCACCTCGGCCTGGATGCCGCGCTGCGCGAAGTGCCGGCGCGTCACGTTGGGGTATTTGCTGGCGACGCGCACCCGCGACCAGGTGGCGGGGTCGTCCTGGCCGGCGGTGGCGCGCGGCTCCGCGACGGAGATGCGGCAGGCGCCGATGCCGAGGTCGAGCGGGGCGTAGATTTCCGGGTAGTCGAACTCCATCAGCACGTCCGCGCCGCAGATGCCGATCGCCGCGGCGCCAAACGCCACGAAGGTCGCGACGTCGAAGGAGCGGACGCGGATGACGTCGAGCCCCTCCTCGTTGGTGGCGAAGCGCAGCGCGCGGCTGCTTTCATCGGCATAGGCCGGGTCCGGCACGATGCCGGCGCGCGCCAGCACCGGCTCGCACTCGGCGAGGATGCGGCCCTTGGGCAGGGCGAGCACGAGCTTGGTGGCCGTCTCGGCGACGGGGGCCGGAAACACCGCGGTCATGACGCGCGGCAGATACAACGCGAGGCGCGGAAAGGCCAGCGCGGCGGCCGGCGCCTAGCCCCCGATGCGCTCGATCCGCGCCCCGCAGGCGGCGAGCTTCTCCTCCACCGCCTCGTAGCCGCGGTCCAGGTGATAGACGCGGTTGACCAGCGTCTCGCCCTTCGCCGCCAGCCCCGCCAGCACCAGCGAGACCGAGGCGCGCAGGTCCGTCGCCATCACCGGCGCGCCGGACAATGCCGGCACCCCGCGCACGATCGCCGAGGCGCCATGCACGTTGATCCGCGCTCCCATGCGGTTGAGCTCCGGCACATGCATGAACCGGTTCTCGAACACCGTCTCCGTCACCATCGCGGCACCCTCCGCGACCGACATCAGCACCATGATCTGCGCCTGCATGTCGGTGGGAAAGCCGGGGAACGGCTCCGTCATCACGTCCGTCCCGTGCAACCCGTTGCGCCGCGAGACGGTGAGCCCCGCCTCGTCCGGCACGATGTCCACGCCGGCATCGGACAGCGTGCGCACCACGGCGCCGAGATCCTCGATGCGCCCGCCCTCCAGCCGCAGCGATCCGCCGGTGACGGCGGCGGCGACGGCGTAGGTGCCGGTCTCGATCCGGTCCGGGATGATGGCGTGCGTGGCGCCATGCAGGTGCGCGACGCCGTCGATGGTGAGCCGGTCGGTCCCGATGCCCTCGATGCGCGCGCCCATCGCCACCAGGCAGGCGGCGAGGTCGCCGATCTCCGGCTCGCGCGCGGCGTTGGCGATCACGGTCTGGCCGTCCGCCAGCGCGGCCGCCATCAGGATGTTCTCGGTGGCACCCACGCTCGGGAAGGGCAGCACGATGGTCGCCCCGCGCAGCCGGCCCTTGGCCGCCGCGGTGATGTAGCCGCCGTCGAGGCTGACGGTCGCACCCAGCTGTTCCAGCCCCTTGAGGTGCAGGTCGACCGGCCGCGTGCCGATGGAGCAGCCGCCTGGCAGCGAGACCCGCGCCTCGCCCACGCGCGCCACCAGCGGCCCCAGCACCAGCACGGAAGCACGCATCTTGCGCACGATGTCGTACGGCGCCTCGGTGTTGCTGATCCTG
>JAJYFW010000164.1 GCA_021785335.1 Pseudomonadota bacterium | reverse complement strand
TTTCGTCGCCCGAGATCGGCATGGCCGGACTGACGGAGGAGGCCGCCCGCGCGGCGGGCGAGGACGTGGCTGTTGCCGAGTACGACTACCGGATTGATGCTCGTGCCCAGATCGCCGGCGCCGCCATGGGGCGACTGCGGCTCATCTATCGCCGGACGGACCATAGGGTCCTGGGCGTGCACGCGATGGTTGAAGGGGTAGCCGACGTCATAGGCGAGGCCGCGCTGGCGGTGCACAACGGCCTGACGCTGGAACAGATCGCCACTTCGATCCACCCCCACCCCACCCTTACGGAGTCTTTCGGGATCGCCGCCCTTACCACGCTGGCGCAGCTGCGGGGTTAGCCCAAAGTCAGAATTGAAGGGCGTCGACGCGCCACCGCGGGGGAAACCGCGGCTACATGCCGGAGGCCGAACCGCGACGGGCCGGCCAGTCGATAAATGCCGGTACCCAAAGCGCGACCAGGTTCACGAGCGGCATAAGCGCGATGATCGCCCAAACGGGCGACAAACCCATCCGCCCAAGGATCCGGCTAATCGGATAGATCAGCGGGATTACTATCAGCAGCAAGAAAGCCCAGTGGCCCAATCCAGAGCCTCCCATCATGGACCGACGATAGAGCATCGAACGCTACGTAGGTGGCTTCTCTTTCTGCTTCAGACGGCGGCGGCACGGCGCCAGGGATCAAGCCGTTCTCTTTGAACGAGGCGAACCCCTAACCATCTGCTGCGGACCCAACTAACAGTGCGGCAACCGCACAATGGCCACTTACCGTTGTGCAACCGGGCCATGATCCACTGTTGGTCCAGCATGTGCGCCATTATGCGCTGCATCAGGTCGATCCCCTTCGGCATCTGCGCGGAGACGCTAGCATTGGTCGCCCCCCCTTGAGTGGTCCGAGGTATTGCCAGTTCATTGGGGGCTTTGGACCTACCCCTGACTTTGGCCCGATCGCTGGTGTGTGCCAGGCTAAAATGCTGGTTCAAAGGACGTTACTGCGGTAGGCATGCGCGCGGTGGTCCTCGGGAATCCAAAGTGGCACGCGGCTTTTCGCGTAGCTTCGGCCGTCACCGAATCACCGGTATTCAGCATGCAACTCCGGAAGCGGACGGGCGGCTCCCCACCCATCTCGACCGGCACGGTGCCGGGATGCGTCGTCCGCCATCGGGCGCGGCCCGAGCCACGCCGGCGACCGAAATGGGCGGCAGGCAGCCGGGCCCGGTCGCGCTCAATGGGGCGACCGCGTTTCCCGTGAACAGACATTTGTGCCCGAGGCGCACATCAGCCGGTGTGTCTCACCCAGGCGGATAGACCGCCGAGCGCCATTCCGGGTGCGCGTTGTCCTGCCCCCGCGCGACGCGGAAATACGCGTCCTGGATGGCGGCGGTGACCGGGCCCTTGCGGCCCGCGCCGACGGGCAGGCGATCGACGGAGACCACCGGCACCACCTCCTGCCCGCTGCCACAGAGAAAAACCTCGTCGGCGACGTAAAGCTCGGTGCGGTCGATCTCGCGCTCCGCCACGCGCCGGCCGAGCTTTTCCTCGAACAGGCGGATCAGCACGGAGCGGGTGATGCTCTCGAGGATGCCGGCGGTGACCGGCGGCGTGCAGACCTCGCCGCCGCGCACCATCATCAGGCAGGAGCCCGCGGCCTCCGCCACGGTGCCGCCGGTGTTGAGCAGGATCGCGTCGTCGTAGCCGTCCGCCCAGGCCTGGTGCAGCGCCAGCCGCCCGTTCTGGTAGTTGCCGGCGGCCTTGACGCGCGGCGGCACGCTCTCGTCGGCGATGCGGCGCCACGAACTCACGCAGACCTGCTTGCCGGCGTCGAGCGCCTTTCCGGGCGGGCGGGCGACGGCGGTGATGAACAGGCCCTCCTCGGTCGTCGGGCCCATCGCCACGTTGCCCTCCGGCACGCCGAGATAGGCGGTGGGCATGTAGTGCACGTCCTCGTGGAAACCGTTCCGCCTCAGTAACTCGTTGCAGATCGCTCCGAAATCCGCGGGGATCTCGGTACGCATGCGCACGATCTTCATCGACTCCCGCAGCCGCGCGATGTGGCGGTCGAGCGCGAAGCTGTAGAGCTGCTGCTCGCCCGGGTTCCAGTAGGCGCGCACGCCCTCGAACACCGATGCGGCAAGCGCAACGGCCTGGGTGCGCACATGCAGCCGGCACTGGTCGTAGGGGATGAAGGCGCCGTTCATCCAGGCCCATTGCGGCTGCGTCGCCCCGGTCATGTCGTTGTGCTCCCCTGTGGCGCCCTCCCGCGCGTCGCGAGGGCGGGGGCAGGATAGGCGAGGGGCGCCGGTTCCTTCCAGCCGCGCCGCGCCCGCGCTATGCTGCGGCGGAAGGACGGCCATTGAGCATCCCGATGGGGATCTTCCCGGCTCGATTTCGCCTGGCGCTTCCAGCGGCCCTGCTGCTGGCGGGCGCGGCGTGGGCCCTGGGCGGCGCGCCGGCCGCCGCGCAGCCGCGGTCGCTGCAGCAGATACGCCCCCCCGGCGGCGACGCCATCCCGGCCGGCGTCTTCGTGGATCTCTGCAACGCGGCGGACCTGCAAAAGAGCGAGTACTGCGACGGCTATCTGCGCGGCGTGGTCCTGTTCTGGCAGCTCCACTTCGCCTGCGGCCTGCACACGCACGCCGAGCAGTCGTTCTGCGCCGGCGCCAGGGATGCCGAGGCAAGGAAGCGCCAGGTGCTGGAGACGCTCGCCGCCGGCGCGGCGCCGCCGCGCGCGCCCACGCCCGAGGACCTGGCCCGGCAGGAACAACGCAACGCCGCGGCGCTCGCGAAGGCGCCAGGCCTGCTGCGCGAGACGCTGGGCCACTGCATGCCGGGCAAGCAACACGACGCCGCCTATTGCCAGGGTTACAACGCGTGGGCCCAGAGCGCGATTGCCGAGCCGATCGCGCTGGATCCGCGCAACGGGACGGCGGACGCGTACACGCTGGGGCTGGGCGACGCGACGGACATGTTCGGCGCCTACCTGATGATATCGCACGACGCGCACCGGCTTCGCCCCTGCCTTACGCCCGCGGCCACGACAGCAGAGGCGCGCAAGGCGCTGCTGGCGTTCGTCCGCGCGCATCCCGAGCAGCAAAGGGGCGCGGTCGCGATCGAGCTCATCAGCAAGGCGCTCTACTACGACATGTGCCCCGCCACGCCGGGCGTGGGGCCGAATATGGAACCGTGCCTGGAATGGACATCGCGCGGCGGCGCGTTCGGCGCGCACAACACCTGCGGCGCGGCGGTCGCGGTCCGCTTCAGGGCCGGCGACGCGCCCGTCGTCGAGGCGGCGGTGAAGCCGGGCGGGTTCTTCGCCACCGGGCTGAGTGCGGCGCAGGCGCGGCAGGCCGGGTGGCTCTATACCGCCTGTCCGGCGGGGAGTTCGCCGAGCCTCTGGTTCAATGCTGCCGATCCGGAAACGGAGGCGCGCATCCGCGAGGAGATCCGCGCCGGCGCCTATGACTGCGAGGTGGACGAACCCTCCCGCTAGGTCGCGCCCGCCGCGGGTTCGCCCGGCCTTGCGCCTGACCCGCCGCTTGACCCGCCGCTTGACCGGGCGCCGCCGTGCTGATGCAGTGGGGCAAACGGAGGGGGTTTCATGCGCGCCATCATCCCGGCTCTCGCGGCACTGGCCGTCGCGGCCTGCGTCGTCCCGGCCCAGGCGAAGGACAGCATCAGCATCGGCATGACGCTGGAACCGCCGATCCTCGACCCCACCGCCGGTGCGGCCGCCGCCATCGGCGAGGTGACCTACCAGAACATCTTCCAGGGGCTGACGCAGATCGACGCGGCGGGGCAGGTGGTGCCCTCGCTCGCCACATCCTGGTCGCTGTCCAAGAACGGGCGGACCTACACGTTCAACCTCGCGCACGGCGTGGTGTTCAGCGACGGCGAGCCGTTCGACTGCACGACGGTGAAGTTCAGCCTCAACCGCGCGCGCGCCAAGGACAGCGTCAACCCGCAGAAGGCGCTGTTCGCGCCCATCGCCAGCGTCGCCTGCCCGAACGCGGAGACGGCGGTGGTGACGCTGAAGCAGCCGACCGCGAGCTTCCTGTTCGGCATGGCGATGCCGGCGGCGGTGATGGTCGGCTCCAAGTCGGCCGCGAGCAACAAGACGGACCCCGTCGGCACCGGCCCCTACAAGCTCGGCACCTGGGTGAAGGGCGACCACATCACGCTGGTGCGCAACCCGAAATATTCCGGCAAGGCGCCGCCGATCGCGACCGCGACCTTCCGCTTCATCGCCGACCCCGCGGCGGCGACGGCGGCGATGCTGGCCGGCAACCTCGACGCGTTCACGCTGTTCCCGGCGCCGGAAGCCGTGCCGCAGCTGCGCCAGGACAAGAAGCTCGACGTCGTCATCGGCAACACCAGCGGCAAGATCATCATCTCGCTGAACGAGGCGAAGAAGCCGTTCGACAACCTGCTGGTTCGCCGCGCCATGGCCTACGCGATCGACAAGGGCGCCTATAACCAGTCGGTGCTGAACGGCTACGGCACGCCCATCGGCAGCCACGACGTGCCGGGCGACGCGGGCTATGTCGATCTCGCCAACACCTACCCGTACAACCCGGCGATGGCGAAGAAGCTGTTGGCCGAGGCCGGCTATCCGCACGGCTTCTCCATGACCATGCTGCTGCCGCCCCCGCCCTACGCGCGGCGCGGCGGCGAGGTGATCGCGGCGATGCTCGGCCAGGTGGGCATCAAGGTGAAGCTGGTGGATGTGGAGTGGGCGCAGTGGCTGTCCCAGGCGTTCACGCACAAGGACTACGAGGCGACGATCATCGCCCATGTCGAGCCGCGCGACCTCTACCAGTACGCGAACCCGGCCTATTACTGGAACTATCACAACAAGGCCTACGACGCGCTGTTCGCCAGGTACCAGGCGGCGACCGACCCGAAGCAGCAGCTCCAGCTCTGGGGTGACCTGCAGCGCAAGCTGGCGAAGGACGAGCCCAACATCTTCCTCTGCGCGCTGCCCAAGATCGGCGTGTGGAACGCCAACCTGCGCGGCATGTGGAAGAACATGCTCATCACCGTCGACATCGTGAGCCAGATGAGCTGGGCAAAATAAGCGCCTTCGCCAGACCGACTGCTCGCCGACTTTGACCCGGTTCCTGCTGCGCCGGCTGCTGGGGCTGGCCGTGATGCTCGTCGCGGCCTCGCTGGTGGTGTTCGTGGTCATGAACGTGCTGCCCGGCGACCCGGCGCTGCTGATGCTGGGCACCGGGGCGACGAAGTCCACGCTCGCCGCGCTCAGGCACCAGATGGGGCTCGACCTGCCGCTGTGGCAGCAATACCTGCGCTGGGCCGGCGGGCTGCTCGAGGGTAATTTCGGCATCTCC
>JAJYFW010000163.1 GCA_021785335.1 Pseudomonadota bacterium | reverse complement strand
CCCGGCTTGGCATTCTGCAGCTGCTGCGCGGCGGTATCACCAGTGTGATGGACCTGTTCCGCAACGGCATCCCGGAGATGTTCGAGGCGGCGGCGGAGATGGGCATCCGCTTCTGGGGCGCGCCCTACGTGTTCTCCACAGCCGACGCCGGAATCCAGCCTGACGGCACGATGCGCTATGCCGGCGACGACGGCGCCGCCGACCTCGCCGCGTGGACGGCGCTGCACGCGCGCTGGGAGGGTGCGTCCGAGGGCCGCATCCACCTCGCCATGGCGCCGCACGCAACCGATACCTGCGGCCCCGACCTGCTGCGCGAGGCCGCCGCGCGGGCCCGCGCGCACGGCGTGCCGCTCACCACCCACATGGCCCAGAGCCCGGACGAGCTGGCGACCATTGCCGCGCGCCATGCGGGGAGGACGCCTGCGGAATATCTCGACTGGCTGGGCCTGCTGGCGCCGGATCTGCTGGCCGCGCACTGCATCGATTCGACGGACGCCGACCTGCGCCTGATGGCCGCGCGCGGTGCCAGTGTGCTGAACTGCCCGCGCGTCTTCGCCCGCGCCGGAACCGTCGCCGCCTTCGGCCGCTTCGCGGCGCACGGCGTGCGCACCCTGGTCGGCACCGACGGCTACAACGCGGACATGCTGGGCGAGCTGCACGCGGCCTCGACGATCTCGAAGATCGCGCTCGGCAAGCCGGATGTCGCGACCGCGCCGGAACTTCTGGGTGCCGTGACCACGCAGGCCGCCGCCGCCGTCGGCCGTCCCGATCTCGGAACAATCGCGCCGGGCGCCACGGCGGACCTCACCGTGGTCGGCATGACCCATCCGCAACTCCAGCCCCTCGCCGATCCGCGCCGCGGTCTCATCGCGCTCGCCAACCGCGCCGACATCGCCGAGGTGTTCGTGGATGGCGAGCACCTTATCGCCGGTGGCCGCTACACGAAGGGCGACGAAGCGGCGATCGCGGCCGCGGGCACCGCCGCCGTGGCGCGCATCTGGGCGCTGCCCGAGGCCCGCGCCGCCTTCGAGGGCTGATGGAGCTTCCTGTCGAGGCGGCCCTGCCGGCGCTGCGGGCAGCGCTGCGCGAACACAATGCAGCGCTGCTCGTCGCCCCGCCCGGCGCCGGCAAGACCACGCGCGTGCCGCCCGCCCTGCTCGGCGAGGACTGGATCGGGGGCGGACGCATCGTGATGCTGGAGCCGCGGCGCCTCGCCGCCCGCGCCGCCGCGACGCGCATGGCCGAGGAGCGCGGCGAGGCACCGGGCGGCTTGATCGGGTTTCGTACCCGGATCGAATCCGCCATGGGCCCCGCGACGCGCATCGAGGTGCTGACCGAGGGCTTGCTGGTCCGCCGCCTGCTCGCCGATCCCGGGCTCGACGGCGTGTCGCTGGTGATCCTCGACGAGGTGCACGAGCGCAGTGTGGAGGCGGACCTCGCCATGGCGCTGTGCCGCGAGGTGCAGGCGCTGCGCCCGGAACTGCGCCTGCTCGCGATGTCAGCGACCCCGGACACGGAACGTCTCGCCGCGCTCCTTGCCGGCCCCGTCGTCGCCGCGGAGGGCCGCGCCTTCCCCACCGAGATCCGTCACGCCAGGCGCGACCTCGCGCATCCCCGCGACCTGCCGCAGGAAGCCGCCCGCGCGGTGCGCGACGCGCTGCGCGGCGAGGCGGGGGACATCCTGGTGTTCCTGCCAGGCATGGCGGAGATCCGTCGCACTGAGGAGGCGCTCGGGGATTGCGGCGCGGACGTGCTGCCGCTGCATGGCGAACTGCCGCCCCCCACCCAGCTTGCGGCCCTCACGCCCGGCGCGCGCCGGCGCGTGGTGCTCGCGACCTCCATCGCCGAGACCTCGCTCACCATCCCCGGCGTGCGCATCGTGATCGATGGGGGGTTTCGCCGCGCGCCGGTGTTCGACCCCGGCTCGGGCCTCACGCGGCTCACCACGGTGCGCATCAGCCGCGCCGCCGCGACCCAGCGCGCCGGCCGCGCCGGGCGGGAAGGACCGGGCGTCGCGATCCGGCTCTGGACCGCGGCGTTGCACCGCGGCCTGCCGCCGGCGGACCGGCCGGAAATCCTCGCCGCCGACCTCGCCCCGCTCTGCCTCATCTGCGCCGCCTGGGGCGCCGCGCCGGAATCGCTGCCGTTCCCGGACGCGCCGCCCGCCGCGGCGCTCGCCACCGCGACCGAACTGCTGCGCGGCCTCGGTGCGCTCGACGAAGCCGGACGCATCACCGAGGCGGGACGGCGCATGGCCGAACTCGGCGCCCATCCCCGGCTCGCCGCCATGATGCTGGCCGCCCGCACACCGGCGGAGGCAGCGCTGGCCGCCGACATCGCGGCGTTGCTGGAGGAGCGCGACCCGCTGCGCGAGGCCGCGAGCGCCGATATCGCGCTGCGGCTCGAGGCGCTCGCCCGCGACCGCCGGCTCGGCGCCATCCGTCGCACCGCCGACATGTACCGCAACCGGCTGCGGACCCGGGCCGCGGCCGAGGGCGATCCCGGCCGCCTGATCGCCGCCGCCTTCCCGGACCGCATCGCCCAGCGCCGGGAGCCCGGAAGCTTCCGCCTCGCCGGCGGCGGTGGAGCTTCGCTGCCGCTCACCGATCCGCTGGCCCGCGCCCCGTTCCTCGCCGTCGCCGCGGTCCAGGCCTCGCGCGGCACGGCGATCCGGCTCGCGGCGCCGCTCGACCCTGCGGACCTGCCCGAGGCGGTCGCGGCCAGGGTCACGGTCGCCGAGGAAGCGGGATTCGACCCGGTGCAGGGCGCCGTGATCGCACGGCGCCGCCGCCGGCTCGGCGCGCTGATCCTGGAGGACCGCAGCATCGCCGCGGACCCCGAGGCGACCGCGCGCGCGCTCGCGGAGGCGGTCTCGCTGCCCTCGCTGCCCTGGACGGAGGCGGCGCGCCAGCTCCAGGCCCGTGTGGCCCTGGCCGCGCGGCTGTTTCCGGACGAGGGGTGGCCGGATATCTCGGACGCGGCGCTGGCCGCGGACCGCGCCTGGCTCGCCCAAGCGCTCCACGGCCGCACCCGCCTCGCCGACGCCGGCAAGCTCGACCTCGTTGCCCTGCTCGCGGAGCTGCTGGGCCGCCGGCTGCGGCATCGGCTCGACACGCTGCTGCCAGTCGAGATCCCGCTTCCAGGCGGGCGGGCGCGGGTGGACTACACCGAGCCGGAGCCGCTCGCCGCCGCCCGCGCGCAGGCCTTCTACGGGCTCAGGGAAACGCCGCGCCTTGCCGAGGGCCGCGTGGTGCCGCGGCTGGCGCTGCTCTCGCCGGCCGGACGGCCGATCGCGGTGACCACCGATCTCGCGGGGTTCTGGCGTGGCGCGTGGCGCGAGGCGCGTGCCCAAATGCGCGGCCGCTACCCCCGCCATGCGTGGCCGGAGGATCCGTCCAACGGCTGACGCCGAATTAAGTCATGGGTGAGTCGTATCGTCCCCGGCGCGGTTGTAGGTGCTGGCGCGAAACGCCACGTTTCAGCCAGAATCGGTTGTGGACCGGATTTCGATGACGCCTGCTCCCCTTCCCCGCCGCGCCGCGCTCGCGGGCGCGCTCGCGCTGACCGGCACCCTGCCGCTGCTCGGCTGCGCGCCGGCACGCGCGGATGGTCCCGTCGCGGGCCAGGCGGCTGCGGGCGAGGTCGGGCCACGCAGCTTCGCGCCGCTGATCAAGCGCATCCTGCCCGCGGTCGTGAACATCGCCGTCGAGGAGACGGTCCCCGGCCGCGATCCGCTGGCCGACCTGCCGCCCGAAATCCGCCGGAAGTTCCGCGACCGCCTGCCGCCGGAACCGCAGCACCTCACCGGCGCCGGGTCCGGGTTCATCATCGATCCCTCGGGCCTGATCGTCACCAACAACCACGTGGTCGGCAACGCCGACAAGATCGTGGTCGGGCTTTCGGACGGGCGCAGCTTCCCCGCCCGCCTGGTCGGCTCGGACGAACTCACCGACATTGCGCTGATCAAGATCGACGCGCCCGGGACGCTGCCCTACGTCACGTTCGGCTCCAGCCGCTCGCTGCAGGTGGGCGACTGGGTCATCGCCGCCGGCAATCCGTTCGGCCTGGGCGGCTCGGTCACCGCCGGCATCGTCTCCGCCTTCGGCCGCGACCTGGGTGCCAGCCCCTTCGACGACTTCATCCAGTTCGACGCGCCGATCAATCCCGGCAACTCCGGCGGCCCGCTGTTCGACAACCAGGGCCGCGTGGTGGGCATGAACTCGGCGATCTACACGCCCTCCGGCGGGTCGGTCGGCATCGGCTTCGCCATTCCGGCGGAGCTGGTGAGCCGGATCGTGGACCAGCTCAAGGCGCACGGCACGATCCAGCGCGGCTGGCTCGGCGTCACGCTCAATGGCGAGTCCGGGGCGAACCCGTTCGCGCCCGTGGGTCCCGGCGGCGTGCGCATCGTGAGCGTGATCCCGCGGGGTCCCGCGGCGCGCGGCTATGTGCCCGCGGCGGGCGATATCGTCTGGCTCGCTTTCGATCCGCAAGCGGGCCACGAGCAGGCGGGGCATCGTCCGGCGGTCGTGCTCAGCCCGGCGGCCTATAATGGGCGGACCGGGCTGCTGCTGTGCTGCCCGACCACCACGCGGATCAAGGGCTATCCGTTCGAGGTGAGGTTGGCCGGGACCCCGCCCAGCGTCGCACTGGCCGATCAGGTCAAGAGCCTGGATTGGCGCGCGCGGCAGGCCTTGCGGAAGGGGGCTGCGACGGCGGACGAACTCGCCGCGATCCGGGAACTGGCAATGGCGCTGATCGGCGGGGTGTGACGGGCGCTGAGGTCGCGCGCCGATTCGGGGCACCGGACCAGATCTTCTCCTGCCAAGCTTGCGGCTTGGTGCCGGAAGTGACACGAAGTCCCGGTGGCTTGCCGCCGCAAAACTGGGGGGCAAGGACGCAGGGTGGCGACATCTTCTCCGGAGCACGCGCTGGCACGAGCACGAGCCAACAATTTCGATACGTTGCGCGCCATCGCGGCGGTGATGGTGCTGGCCTCCCACGCCTTTGCGCTGGCCGGGGACGATCGCGCCGAGCCGATCTGGCGCCTGAGCCGCGAGCAAACAACGGGCGGTAGCCTGGCCGTGACGATCTTCTTCGTCATCAGCGGCTACCTGATCACCATGAGCTTCGAGCGTACCCGCACCACGGTAGCCTTCGTGGTGAACCGTGCGTTGCGGCTGCTTCCTGCGCTCGCGGTGGTGGTGCTGTTCCTGGCCCTGATCGCGGGACCGATCCTGTCCTCGGAGTAGCCCCGGGCCTACTTCGCCGCGCAGCAGACCTACCTGTTTCCTGCCATCAACCTGTCGCTGGTCAGTTTTTCCGACGGCCTGCCAGGCGTGTTTGCCAATACGCCGTAT
>JAJYFW010000162.1 GCA_021785335.1 Pseudomonadota bacterium | reverse complement strand
CCTCGCGTGCGCGCGGGGGGCGTGCTAGTCTGTTCCGGGATGGAGTCGGTGCGGTCGCGGTTCGTCCGTCGCGGCTGGTGCGCCCTCCGAGAGCTTGGACGGATGTGAGATGAGCGAGTTTTCCCGTGCCCGCACGCCGGGTGTGCCGCATACGGCGCTCGACGCGGATGATGTGCGCGCCGCGTATCGCCGCTGGGCTGGCGTCTATGACGTGACGTTCGGCGGCGTCTCCATGTGGGGCCGCAAGGCGGCCGTGCGGGAGGCGAACCAGCTTCCCGGCACGAACGTGCTCGAGATCGGCGTCGGCACCGGGCTCGCGCTGCCGCTCTACCGGCCGGAAAAGCGCATCACCGGCATCGATCTGTCCGCCGACATGCTCGAGCATGCCCGGGTGCGGGCGGCGAAGCTCGCGAATGTCGAGGCGCTGCTGGAGATGGACGCGGAGGCGACGACCTTCGCCGCCGGCACGTTCGACATCGCGGTGGGCATGTTCGTCGCCTCCGTGGTGCCGCATCCGCGCCGGCTGCTGGGCGAGCTGCGGCGCATCGTGCGGCCGGGCGGGTACATCCTCTTCGTCAACCATTTCGCGGCCGAGCGCGGGCCGCGCTGGTGGGTGGAGCGGGCGTTGGCCCCGGCCTCCCGCGCGCTGGGCTGGCACCCGGATTTCTCGCCCACGGCGCTGTTCGACGCCGACGAGCGCGCGGCCGCGCGCTGGCGCGACGTGCCGCCGTTCGGCCTGTTTTCGCTGGCGGTGCTGCGCAACTGACGCCGTCCGCCTTTCTGGCCGCAATCCTGGCCCCCGTCCTCGGCCGGACCTCCCGGCCCGGCTCGCGGGCCGCCGGAGGATCCACCATGCGCCGTTACGTCCTCGCCCTGCTGATCACGCTCGTGCCCACCGTGGCGTGGGCCGACCAGACGACCATGCTGCACCTCACGCAGAGCGCCACGGTGCTGGTGAAGCCCGATGATTTCGTGGTCGGCTTCGCGGTGCAGGCCGACGCGGTGGGGCCAGCGACGGCGCAGGCGCGGGTGAACAGGCTCGCGGCCGCGGTGCTCGAGGAGGCCGCGAAGGTAAAGGGCGCCAAGGTCGACACCGGCGCCTATGGCGTGTGGCAGCAGGGCAAGCCCGAGGTGTGGCACGCCAACCAGACCATCGCCGTGCACGGGCCGGATGCGGCCGCCCTGCTCAAGCTCGCGGGTACGGCGCAGGCCCAGGGGGTGACGGTGCAGCAGCTTGGCTGGCGCCTGTCGCCGGCGGCGATGCAGGCGGCCGAGCAGAAGGCGCAGATGGAGGCACTCGCGGCGCTGAAGGCTCGGGCGCGGCAGGCGGCAACCGTGCTCGGCCTGCATTTCACGCATTTCCAGGAAGTGAGGCTCGGTCCGCCGCCCGCGGTGCCGGTGCCGCGGGTGACGATGTCGATGGCCGCCCGAGCGCCAGGCGCGCCGCCGCCCGTCGCCGCGAGCGAGGAGCAGAGCGTGACCCAGAGCGTGTCCGGCATCGCCGTGCTGGCGAAGGACTGAGCGGGGATCAGGCGGCGGGGGATCAGGCGGCGGGTGCCGCGCGGGGGGAAGCGGCGGGCGCGGTGAGCAGGCGCAGCCCGACGGCGATCGCCGCGAGCCCGACCAGGACCCAGGGTGAGAAGCGCTCGCCGAGCAGCAGCACGCCGGCCAGGATGCCGAACAGCGGGGTGAGGAAGGTGAAGCCCGCCACCCGGCTCGCGGCGTGGCGCTGGATCAGCCAGACCCAGGCGAGGTAGCTCGCGAAGGCGACGACGACCGTCTGGTAGAACCAGGAGGCCCAGGCGAGCGGCGTGGCGTGGCCGGTGTGCCATTGCCCGGACAGCACGGCGACCGCGATCAGGATCGGCGCGGAATAGGCGAGCTGCACGAACAGCACGCGCGAGGCGGTGAGGCGCGCGAGCGAGGGCGCGGCCTTGATCGCGACCGTCGTGGCCCCCCACAGCGCGCCCGCGGCAAGGCACAGCGCGTCGCCCGCGATGCTGCCGCCCGGCGCGCCGAGCCCCTCCGCGAAGGCCGCGGCGACGCCCGCGAAGGCGATCAGCAGGCCGAGCGCCTGGCGCCAGCGCAGCCGCTCCGCCGGCAGCAGCAGATGCGCGCCGAGCGCGGTGAAGAACGGCGCGGTGTAGAGGAAGATCACGCCGCGCGAGGCGGTGGTGAGCTGCAGCCCCGGGAACAGGGTGAGGAACTCGCCGGCGAACATCGCGCCGATCAGGAGGCAGGTGGGCGTCGCGCGGTCGACCGTGAGCATCGCGGCAAGGCCGCGGCGGCCGCTGCGCAGCCCGGTCCAGACGGCGAGCAGCGCGGCGGCGACGAGCGAACGGGCGGCCGCCTGGAACAGCGGCGGCAGGCCCTGAACCACCGCGACCTTCACCGCCACCTGCTGGATGCCCCACAGCGCGCAGCACAGGACGATGATGGCGACAGCCAGGGGATCGATGGGTTTCTGCACGGAATTACGGGAGGTCCAGGACGGCCTTGGCGAGAATGTTGCGCTGGATCTCGTTGGAGCCGCCATAGATCGTCGAGGGCCGCGCCTGGATGAACAAGGCGCCGGGCGCGAGTTCCCGGTTGCCTTCCATCGGCTCCAGCAGGCCCGCGTTCTCGCCGGCGATTTCCAGCATCGTGTCGGTGATCTTCTGGAACAATTCGGTCTGGATCACTTTCAGCATCGAGACGTCGGGGCCCAATGTTCCGCCGCGGCGCACGACCTCCACGTAGCGCGCGTGCAGGCATTTCAGGTCCTCAAGGTCGAGGCGCAGCGCGGTATAGCGGTCGCGGAACAGCCTGTCGTCCCACACACCCATGCGCTCGGCGAGCAGCTTCAGCCGGCCCAGCGCATAGGCGGATTGCTTGGGCGAGCCCAGGAAGATGCGCTCGAAGCCGAGCAGCGCCTTCGCCATGGTCCAGCCCCTGTTGACCTCGCCCACGGTGTTGGCGCGCGGCACGCGGACGTTGTCGAAGAAGACCTCGCAGAACTCGTCGTGCAGGTCGAGGTTCGTGATCGGGCGCACGGTGATGCCGGGGCTCGCCATCGGCACCAGGAGGAAGGAGATGCCCTCCTGCTTCTTCGCCGCCTTGTCGGTGCGCACGAGGAGGAAGATCCAGTTGGCGTCATTGGCGAGCGTGGTCCAGGTCTTCTGGCCGTTGACGACCCAGTCCTCGCCGTCGGCTACCGCCTCCGTGCGCAGCGCGGCGAGGTCAGAGCCGGCGTTCGGTTCGCTGTAGCCCTGGCACCAGATGTGCTCGCCGGAGAGGATGCGCGGCAGGAAGAAGGCCTTCTGCTCCGGGGTTCCGTAACGGATCAGCAACGGTCCGACCAGGATGATGCCGTGGTCGTTGGTGCGCGCGCAGCCGTGCCGCTCCAGCTCCTCGATCATGATGAGCTGGCGGGCGGCGGAGAGCCCCATGCCGCCATGCTCGCGCGGCCAGCCGGGCGCGAGCCAGCCACGCGCGGCCAGCCTGAGGTACCAGAGGCGGTTCTCGCGCCAGTGCAGCCGCTTTGGCGGGTTGCGCAGGTCCGGCGGATAGTTGGCCTCGATCCAGCGGCGAAGCACGAGGCGGAATGCCTCGTCGTCCATCGCCTCCAGCTGGTCGAGATCGGGTTCGGTGCTCATCGCCCCCAATCCTTCATCGGCCCGAAAACCTTGGTCCGCGCTTGGCAAGGAAGGCCGCCTTGCCCTCGGCGTGATCGGCGGTGGCGAACAGCGCGGACTGGATGTTGCGCTCCCATTCCAAAGCGTCGTCGAGCCCCTGCCCGAACCAGGATTTTGTCAGGGCGATCGGCAACGGGGCGGACTGCGCAAGGGATGCGGCAAGGGTTTTCGCGGTTTCGAGCACCGTGCCGTCGGCGACGACGCGGTCGATGAGCCCGATGCCGTGCGCCGTCGCGGCATCCATCGGCTCGGCATGGAGAAACAGCTGCTTCGCGCGGCCTTCGCCCACGCGCCGCGGCAGCGTGTGGAGCAGGCCGAAATCCGGGACCAGCCCGATCTTGCCGAAGCCGGCCATGAAGCGCGCGCCGTGCGCGGCGACGATGGTGTCGCAGCACAGCGCCATGCCGAGCCCGGCGCCGACGCACCAGCCCTCGACCGCGGCGACGATCGGCTTCGAACTCCCGATGAAACCGCGCACCACGCGTTGCGTCACGCGAAAGCGCAGCCGCCCGGCCGCCAGATCCGTCGCGTGCATGCCCGAGATGTCGCCGCCCGCGGAGAAATTGCCCTCCGCGCCGGTGAGCACGATGGCGCGGATCGTCTCGTCGGTCTCGATGCGCTCCATCGCCGCGACCAGCGATTCGCGCATGGTGACCGCGAGGGCGTTGCGCCGCGCCGGCAGGTCGAGCGTGAGGACGGCGACCGCGCCTTCGCGCGCCTCGCGCAGCATGCTCGGGTTGTCGGTCATGCGTCATCCTCCGGGGCGATGGCGGCGAAGCGCGCGCGGTGCACGGCGGCGCCACCGAAGCTGTTCGCCAGCACCATGGCGCGGCGCAGATAAAGCCCCACGTCGTACTCGTCGGTGTAGCCGATGCCGCCATGCAACTGGATCGCCTGTCGCGTGACGAGCATCCCAGCCTCCGACGCGCGGGCCTTGGCGCGCGAGATTGCAGCGCGTGCCTGCGGCGAGCCGGCGTCGAGCGTCGCGGCGGCGGCCTCCACGCTCGCGCGGGTCAACGCGATCTGCATCGCGAGGTCGGCGGCGCGGTGTTGCAGGGCCTGGAAGTTGCCGATCCTGCGGCCGAATTGCTCGCGGGTGCGCAGATAGTCGAGCGTGAGCGCGAAGGCACGCTCCATCACACCGAGCAGCGTCGCGGCGGTGGCGAGGGTCGCTTCCTCGATGGCGTCGTCGAGTGAGCCGGCCACAGCCTCGGCGGGCGCGGCATCGAACGTCACGGTTGCGACATGACCACCATCCTGCGTCGGTTGGCGCTCGATGCGCACGCCCGGCGCCGCCGCGTCCACCAGCGCAAGCCCGCCGCTGCCGGCGACGAGAAAGGCATCGGCCCCGCCAGCGAGCGGCACGAAGCGTTTCTGCCCGGCGACGCGCGCGCCGACGGTGGTGGCGGTGCCGACGCCGAGCGTGTTCGCCGCCTCCTGCCAGGCGGGGATGACGATGCGATCGCCGGCAAGCAGCGCCGCCAGCGCCGGGCCGCGCAGGACGCGCGCGGCCATTGCCACCGGGATCACCGGCTCCGGCACCAGGCCCTCGCCCAGCATCTCCGCGAGTGCCGCGTATTCGCGCATCGAGAGCCCGACGCCGCCCGCCGCCTCCGGCACGCGCAGGCCGGGCCAACCCATGGCGCAGATCTCCCGCCACGTCGCGCGGTCGAATCCGGTCTCGGAG
>JAJYFW010000161.1 GCA_021785335.1 Pseudomonadota bacterium | reverse complement strand
CTCTTCGACGCCACCGGCAAACACGCCGACGTCGCAGCGTGGCTGCGCGAAAGCGCCCTCTCCCGCCGCGTCCCGGCCCATGATCTGCAGGGGGGCCGCATCCAGAGCTTCTGCCTCACCTGGGACGAGCCGCTTCCCTGGCAGGGCGTCGGCACCTGCCTCGAAATGATGATCGGCACCCAGGGCGAGCGCATGCTGCGCGTCAAGGGCATCCTGAACCTCATCGGCCAGGACCGGCCGGTCGCCATCCACGGCGTGCAGCACGTCTTCCACGAACCCGTGCTGCTCGACGCCTGGCCAGCGGGAGACGACCGCAGGAGCCGCCTCGTCTTCATCACCGACGGGCTCGATCGTTCCATCGTCGAACAGGGTTTCGCCGCCTTCATCGACGCGGCCAGGGTGCTCGCGTAAAGGCCGCGCATGACCGTCGAAACGCTCACCGGCACCGCCATCCGCCCGCACCTGCCGGCGCTCGCCCGCCTGCGCATCGCCGTCTTCCGCGACTTCCCCTACCTCTATGACGGCGACGAGGCGGCGGAGGCCCGCTACCTCGACCATTTCGCCGCGAGCCCGCACGCCGCCCTCGTCATCGCGCGCGCGGGCGGGGAGATCGTCGGCTGCTCCACCTGCCAGCCGCTCGCCGAACAGTCCGAAGGCCTGCTGGAGCCCTTCCGGGCCGCTCGCATCGAGCCCCGGCAGGTCTTCTATTTCGGCGAAAGCGTGCTGCTCGCCCCCTATCGTGGCCGCGGCATCGGCGTCGCCTTCTTCGCCGCCCGCGAGGCGCACGCGAAGAGCTTCAACCGTTACGACCTGGCCGCCTTCTGCTCGGTGATCCGTCCCGAGAACCACCCCCTGCGCCCCAAGAGCTACGTCCCGCTCGATGCCTTCTGGACCCGCCGCGGCTACACCAAACGCCCGGAGCTGATCGGCCGCATCGCCTGGAAGCAGGTCGACAGCGAGGACGAGGTCGAGAACGAACTGGTCTTCTGGACCAAGCCCCTCCGCTGATATGGCGAAGCTGAAACTCGCCGCCATTGCCTGGGAGATCGGCAGGCCCGACGGCGTCGCCGGCTGGGCTGCCCGCCTTCGCGCCGCGGTGGGGGCCGCGCGCGCCGACCTGGTCCTGTGCCCGGAATACGCCCCGCTCGAAGCCTTCGCCGCAGCGAGCCCGAACCTCGAGGGTGAACTCGCTCGCGCCATTGACGGTGCCGGGGCCGCCATCCGCGCCGCGGCCTCGGTCGCGCGTGGCGCCGGTGTCTGGCTGCTCGCGGGATCGTTGCCGATGCGCACCGAGGGCACCGTGCGCAACCGCGCCATCCTCGCCACCCCGGCAGGCGACGTATTCCTCGCGGACAAGCACGTCATCACCCGCTTCGAGGACGAGGAATGGCGCATCGCCGGCGGCAACCCTCCCGGTGTCGTCGAAACGCCCTGGGGCCGCGTGGGCATCGCCATATGCTTCGATGCCGAGTTCCCCAATCTGGTCCGCGCCCAGGTGGAGGCCGGCGCCTTCCTCATCCTCATGCCCTCCTGCACCGACACCGAGGCCGGCTTCGAGCGGGTCCGCATCGCCGCCCGCGCCCGCGCGATGGAAAACCAGTGCTACACGGCCCTCGCCCCAACCATCGGTGTCGCGCCGTGGAGCGCGGCACTCGACATGAACCGCGGCCAGGCCCTGATCTGCGGCCCGATGGATCGCGGCTTCCCCGCGGACGGCATCCTCGCCGTCTCGCCCATGGACGCCCCCGGCATCGCCACCGCCACGCTCGATCCCGCGGCACTCGACGCGGTCCGCGAGCGCGGTCAGGTGCGCAACCACCGCAGCTGGCCGCGCGACGCCCCGGCGCCACTTCTCGCGCCTGTCGCATGACCCTCGTCTACCTCGTCGCGGGCGAGCAGAGCGGCGACGTGCTCGCGGGGCGCCTGATGGCCGCCCTGCGCGCCGCCCGCCACGACATCCGGTTCGCCGGAGTGGGAGGGCCGCGCATGCAGGCGCAGGGCCTGCAATCCCTGTTCCCCATGCGCGACCTCGCGGTGATGGGCCTCGCGGAGGTGCTGCCCCGCCTCGCCCTCCTGCGCCGGCGCATGGCCGAGACCGTCGCCGATATCGAGGCGAAACGGCCGGACGTCGTGGTGACGGTGGACAGCCCCGGCTTCGGCCTCAGACTCCTGCGCCGTGTCCCGAAATTCCGCCGCGTGCAATACGTCGCCCCGCAGGCCTGGGGCTGGCGCGAGGGCCGCGTGCGCAAATTCCCCGGCCTCTGGGACAAGCTGCTCTGCCTGCTGCCCTTCGAGCCCGACTTCTTCGCGGGCCACCACCTTCAGGCGAGCTTCGTCGGCCACCCGGTGCTGGAATCGGGTGCCGACCGCGGCGACGCGCGCGCGTTCCGGGACCGTTACAACCTCGGCGACGCCCCGCTCCTCGTGCTGATGCCCGGCAGCCGGCACTCGGAAATCTCGCGCCTGCTGCCCGTCTACCGCGCGACGCTGGATCGCCTGCGCGTCCGCCTGCCAAAACTCGCCGTCGCCATGCCTCTCTCGGCCAACGTCGCCGAGGCGGTCCGCAATGAGGTCGTCTCCTGGCCAACCCCGCCGATCCTCGTGACCGACCTCGACGAGAAGCACGACGCATACGCCGCCGCGAGCGCCGCGATCACCAAGTCCGGCACCTCGACGCTGGAACTCGCCCTCGCCGGCGTGCCGATGGTTGTCGCCTATCGCGTCCACCCGCTCACCGCCGCCCTGGTGCGCCGCATGCTGACGCTGCCCCACGTCGCCATGGTCAACGTCCTTGCCCGCCGCGAGGTGGTGCCCGAATTGCTGCAGGAAAACTGCACGCCGGAGAAGCTCGCCAGCGCCGCCGAGGCCCTGATAGCCGACCCTGCCCGCGCCGCCGCCCAGCGCGAGGCCTTCCGCGACATCGTCGCCAGCCTCGCCCCTCGGGGACGCCTGCCCTCCGAGGCGGCGGCGGCCGAAATCCTTGCACTGCTGGATGGCGCGTCAAGCTGAACGCCTCTATCCTTCCCGTAACGAAACCCGGGGAAGGCTCATGCTCAGGATCATCGGCTCCGGCTTCGGCCGCACCGGCACGCAGGCGCTGAAGCTCGCGCTGAACGAACTCGGCTTCGGCCCCTGCCACCACATGACCGAAATGTTCGCCAACCCCGCCATGCTTGCCCCCTGGCAGGCGGCGGCGCGCGGCGAAAGGCCGGACTGGGAGGCGATGTACCCCGGCTACGTGAGCCAGGTCGACTGGCCCGGCGCCGCGCTGTGGCGCGAGGCCGCAGCCGCCTTCCCCGACGCCAAGGTCATCCACACCGAGCGCCCGGAGGAGGAATGGTGGCGCAGCTTTTCCTCCACCATCGGCTCGCTGCTGCCGCACCGCGCCGAGGTGCCGGACCCATACCGCCGCGCCGTGCTCGAAATGGCGCACGACCTCATCGTGCCCCGCTGCTTCGGTGGCGAGCCGATCGACAAGGAGCGCGCGCTGTCCGCCTACCGGCGCAACAACGCGGCGGTGCGCGCCACCATCCCGCCGGATCGCCTGCTGATCTTCTACGCCGATCGCGGCTGGGAACCGCTCTGCGCCTTCCTCGGCGTCCCGGTCCCCGCGACGGTCTTCCCGCGCCTCAACTCCACCGCCGAGTTCCGCGCCAACGCCGGGCTCGGTCCCGTGGCCGGTTGACAGGCCACGCGCCGGCATCCTGTGGTGCGATGCGCCGGGCCCCGCGGGACCGCCAGCGCGACAAGTCTGGGAGAGGATCGTTGCGTCAATCCATCGTTCTGGCCGGCGCCGCCATGGCGCTGGCCGCCGCCCCGGTGTTGCTTTCCCCCACCGCCGCGCGCGCCCAGGCGCCGACACGCATCGACATCGCCATCGGCAAGACGGACTTCATCTCGCAGGTGAACCCGGCCACCGACTTCCGCCTCGACGTCCGCAGCGGCCTGTCGCTGCTGCCGCTCATGCAGCGCTATTTCACGCTGCAACCCTTCCTCGGCGTCGAGGCGACGACGAGGGACTCGTTCTGGGGCGGCGCGGGCCTCGAGCTGGACGCGCACTGGGGCCACTGGTTTATCTCGCCCACCATCGCGGTCGGCGGCTACTCGCGCGGCCAGGGAAAGAATCTCGGCAGCACGCTGGAGTTTCGCACCACCGCGGAGGCCGGCTGGCGGTTCGACAACGGCCTGCGCGTCGGCATGATCTTCAGCCACACCTCCAACGCCAACATCGTGCGCATCAACCCCGGCACCGAGGCGTTGCTGGTCAGCATGCAGGTCCCCGTCGGCGCCCTGCTCGGCAACTAGGCGCCGCCGCCCTCACACCCCGTCGAGCAACCCGGAAGCCTCGGCGACCGCGCGGTTCGCCGCCATGCTTTGCGTGACCGCGATCGCCGCAGCCAGCGCCCGCCTGCCCGCCGCCGCGTCCACCAGCACCGGCGCGCCGTCGAGGATGGAGGCGGCAAAGGCCGCGTGCTCGGCCGCCATCGCGTCATGGTCCTTCCAGCTCGTCTCCTCGATCCGCCCGCCGCCGGTACCGGGGATCGGGATGCCGCGCTCGCGCCCGATCATCATCAGCTTGCGCTCACCGAAATCCACCGACATGTACCCCTCGCGCGAGAACAGCCGCATCTTCCGCTCGGTCTTGAGGCTGATCCGGCTCGCGGTGATCGTCGCCACGCAGCCGTTGGCGAAATGAACGCGCGCGTTGGCGATATCCTCGTGCGTGCTCGCCACCGGCGCCCCCACCGCGTCGACGTCGCTGATCGGCGCATCCACCAGCGCCAGCACCAGGTCGAGGTCGTGGATCATGAGGTCGAGGATCACGCTCACATCCGTGCCGCGCGGCTTGAACGGCGCAATCCTTACGCATTCGATATAAAGCGGCCGGCGCATCCGCTGGCTGATCGCCTGGTGCTCGGCCGAATAGCGCAGCAGGTGCCCCACCTGCAGCACCAGCCCGCGCGCCTCGGCCGCCGCCGCGAGCCGGTCCGCCTGGTCCAGCGTCGCCGCGATCGGCTTCTCCACCAGCACGTGCCGGCCCGCATCCAGTGCCGCGAGCGCCAGCGCGTAGTGCGCTTCCGCCGGCGCCGCCACGATCACCGCGTCGCACACGCCGAGCAGCGCGTCGGGCTCCATCGCCGCGGTATGGCACTCCCTCGCCAGCGCCCCCGCCCTCCCCGCGTCCGGGTCATGAATCCCCACGAGTTCCGCGCGCGGATTGGCCAGCACCTTCTGGGCGTGGAAACGCCCGAAATGCCCGGCGCCGAACAGCCCGATCCTGATGCCGCGTGCGGCCATGATCACCTCCAGGACGCCCGGTTGCGCGAAACCGGGGGGTGTGGTCAATGACCGCGCGACGCATGGCTCCGCG
>JAJYFW010000160.1 GCA_021785335.1 Pseudomonadota bacterium | reverse complement strand
CCTCGCCGGCTGGCGCATCCTGCGCTGCAATCCCTGGAACGAAGGCGGGTACGATCCGGTCCCCGCCTGCCACTGCCATACGACCGACGGGGCGGCGCCGCCCCTCCCCCGCGACGCGCGGGCGGAGGCGGAAGCGCCGACCGACCACTGCCAAGCGGGGCCTTGATGGACCAGAAGCGGATGTTCGTGGCGATCCTGATCTCGCTCGGGATTCTCCTCGGCTACCAGATGATCGCCACCCGGTACCTGCCGCATCCGCCGGTGCCGACCAAGACCGCCACCGAACAGACCACCGCCGGTGCGGCGGGGGCAAGCACGGGCCCGGCGAGCGCCGCGCCGACGCCAGCGGTGCCGCGCGTGGTGCCGCGCATCACCATCGCCGCCCCCGCGATCCGCGGCTCGATCAGCCTGCTCGGCGCGCGTATCGACGATGTGGTGCTGAACAAGTACCGCCAGACCGAGGCGCCGAACTCCCCGGACGTGCGCCTGCTCAGCCCGCTCGGCACCAAACACCCCTACTACGCCCAGTACGGCTGGTCCGCCGCGCCCGGGGAAAGCGTGAAGCTACCCGACGAGAAGACCGTCTGGACCGCCTCGGCGCAGGAACTCACGCCCGCCCGTCCGGTCACCCTGTCGTGGGACAACGGCGCCGGCCTGACCTTCCGTATCGTGCTGTCGATCGACGACCATTACATGTTCGCCGTCAGCCAGCAGGTGATCAACGCCTCCGCCGCCCCGGTCAAGCTGTTCCCCTGGGTGCGGGTGCGGCGCGACTACACGCCGCCGCCGTCCGGCTACTACATCCTGTTCGAGGGCATCACCGGCATCGCGCACGACCGCCTGCAGGAGATGCTCTATACGAAGGCGAAGTCGGACGCGAAGGGCAAGCCGGGCAACATCGCCTATCAGGCCACGTCGAAGGGCGGCTGGGCCGGCTTCGCCGACAAATACTGGCTGGCCGCGGCGATCCCGGACCAGTCGGTGCCCACCACGCTGAGCTATCGCGCCATCCCTGGCGGCGACGGGCATTTCCAGGTGGACTACGTCCCCGCCGCGCCCGAAACCATCGCCCCCGGCGCCGCGGCATCGCTGCCGAGCCATCTGTTCGCCGGCGCCAAGGTGGTGACCCTGCTCGATCGCTACGCGAGCCAGTACCACATCCCGCAATTCGACAAGGCGGTGGATTTCGGCTGGTTCTACTTCCTGACCAAGCCGATCTTCTACGCGCTCGACTTCCTGAACGGTCTGCTCGGCAATTTCGGGCTGGCGATCATGGCCTTCACGGTCTGCGTCAAGCTGCTGTTCTTCCCGCTGGCCAACTACTCCTACCGCTCCATGAGCAAGATGCGGCTGCTGGCGCCGAAGGTCTCGGCGATGCGAGAGCGCTACAAGGACGATCCGCAGAAGCAGCAGCAGGAGATGATGGCGCTGTACAAGGCGGAGAAGGTCAACCCGGCATCGGGCTGCCTGCCGATGCTGGTGCAGATCCCGGTGTTCTTCTCGCTCTATAAGGACATCTTCGTCACCATCGAGATGCGCCAGGCGCCGTTCTTCGGCTGGATCCACAATCTTTCGGCCGTGGACCCCACCAACCTGTTCACCCTGTTCGGGCTGATCCCGTGGGATCCCACAGCGTTCTCGCCTTTCCTGCACCTCGGCGCGCTGCCGATCCTGATGGGGCTGACGATGTGGGGCCAGCAGAAGCTGAACCCGCCGCCGCCCGATCCGGTGCAGGCGAAACTGTTCCAGTTCATGCCGGTGATCTTCACTTTCATGCTGGCGCGCTTCCCGGCCGGACTGGTGCTGTATTGGACCTGGAACAACCTGCTGTCGATCGCGCAGCAATGGTTCATCATGCGGCGCACCCGGCTGGCCCGTCCCGGCCTCGCGCGCACCTGAGGCGCCGATGACCGGGCCCGCCCCCGCCAGCCCGGCGCCCGATCTGGAACCCGGCCGGCTGCTGTTCGCCGCGACCTGCACCTTCGTGCACGCGGCGCAGCGGCTGGACCAGCTGCCACGGCCGGTCCTGCCGGAGGTCGCCTTCGCCGGCCGCTCCAACGTCGGCAAATCCTCCCTGCTCAACGCGCTCACCGGACGGCGGGCGCTGGCGCGCGTCTCGATCACGCCGGGGCGCACGCGCCAGCTGAATTTCTTCGAACTCGGCGGGCGGCTCGCACTCGTCGATATGCCGGGCTACGGCTATGCCAAGGCCGGCAGGGCGCTGCTGGCCGACTGGCAAGGGCTGATGTTCGACTACCTGCGCGGCCGGCCGGGGCTGGTCCGCGTGCTGCTGCTGCTCGACGCGCGCATCGAGATCAAAGCCTCCGATCTCCAGGTGATGGACCTGCTCGATCGCGCCGCGGTCACGTTCCAGATCGTGCTGACCAAGATCGACGCGCTCAGCCCCGCGGCGCTGGCGCGCAAGCTGGAGGAGGTCGGGCACCTGGCCCGCGCCCACCCGGCCGCGCACCCCGAAGTGATGCCCACCAGCAGCGAAACGGGTGCCGGCATCGCCGAACTGCGCGCGGCGCTGGCCGCCCTGGCACGCTCGGAGACCTGACTCCCCGGCGTCCCGCCGACCCGGCGCCGACGGCCAACGCGGCAAGGCGCGGGACGTCTCGGCAATTTCGCCCGTTGGTATAACATCGCCCCGTGCAGCAGGATCCGGACGGATATTACGCGCGGCTCGGGGTGGCGCCGACGGCGACGCCGGCGGCGATCCTGGCCGCCTGGCGTCGGCAGGCGCGCCGGCTGCACCCCGATGTCCCCGGCACCGGCAGCACCCAGGCCTTCGTCGCCCTGAAGGCCGCCTACGACGTGCTCAGCGACCCGGCCCTGCGCCGCGCCTACGACCGCCGCGCCACCGCCGCGGCGGGGCCCGGGTGGCCGGCAGCCGCGCCGACGTTCTCCGCCCGGGCGCCCGACGCCTCCGCTGCCGATCACACCGCCCCGGGAGGGATGAGCCCGAACGGGATGAGCCCGAACGGGGGGACCGCCGTACCGCCGCCCGGCCCCGATCTCCGCTTCTTCCTCTGGATCGGCTTCCTGGTGGCCTCGGCGGCCGGCGCCGGCTGGCTCATGCTGGCAATCTCGCGCGGCCCCACCGCCGGCCTCGGCAGCGCCGGCCCGCCGCCGGCCGCGACGTTGGAGGTCGCCGGCGCCCCGAGTTCCCGCCTGCCGCTCGCCCACCCCGCGGGCAGACCGAACCACTACGTGCTGCCCGGCCTCGGCGCCGCCTGGGTCTGGCAGCGCGATCCCCGCTCCAGCGGGCACCTGCGGCCGATGGCCGAACTGCCGGCCTTCACTCCGGTCGCGGTACGCGGCCTCGATCCCGCCAGCGGGCGCATGGAAATCCGCCTGGCCGGCGGCGTCACCGGCTTCGTCGCCGGCGCCCGGCTCGCCGCCGGGGACGCGACCGCCGCGCATCTGGCGATGTGCGCCGACCGCGCCGGCCCGCCGCCGGCCAGCGGCGATGTGCTGGCCCGCAGCGGCACCGGCAGCGCCTGGCTGACGGTGCGCAACAGCAACGTCGAACCCGCCGTGGTGAAGCTGCGGAACCCGCGCGGCCAGGTGGTGGCAAGTGTCTTCCTCGGCCCCGGCGCCCATGTCGTGCTGCGCGGCCTGCCCCCCGGCCCGTGGATCACCGACTTCGCGGTGGGCGAATTCTGGAGCCGCGCCTGCCGCATTTTCGCCGCCGGCGAGCGCGCACAGCGCTTCCGCCGCGCGGTGGGATCGGGCAGTGTGGTGGACCTGCCGCCCGATCTCCCCCCGCCGGCCATGCCGGTGGACATTTCCGATTCCGTATTCGCGCACCCGTGAAGGACCGCCCCGATGGCGATCACCCTGCAAGAATCGTTGCGTGCCGCCTTCTACGCGCCGTTCTATGCCGCCCTCGCCCGCGGCGCCTACACGGCGGAAGGCGTGGAGATCCGCTTCGTCTCCTCGCCCAGCCCGGCCGAGGCCGCGCGCACCCTGCTCGACGGCAGCGCCGACGTCTGCTGGGGCGGGCCGATGCGGGTCATGGCCACCTACCAGTCCGACCCGGACTGCGACCTCGTGTGCTTCGCCGAAGTCGTCACGCGCGATCCCTTCCTGCTGATCGGCAGCGCGCCGCGCCCCGGCTTCCGCCCCGCCGACCTGCTGGAGGCGAAGCTCGGCAGCGTGAGCGAAGTGCCCACCCCCTGGCTCTGCCTCCAGGAAGACCTGCGCCGGGCCGGGATCGATCCCGCCCGCGTCGCGCGCGTGGCCGACCGGTCCATGGCCGAGAACTGCGCGGCGCTGCGCCGGGGCGAGCTCGACGTGGCGCAGGTGTTCGAACCCTACGCCACGACGCTGCTCGCCGAAGGCGCCGGACACCAGTGGTACGCCGCCGCCTCCCGCGGGCCGACCTCCTACACCACGCTCTACGCGCGCCGCGCCGTGATCGCCGGGAAACGCGACGAACTGCGGCGGATGGTGCGCGCGATCTACCGTACCCAGCGCTGGCTCGCCGGCGCCTCCGGCTCCGAAATCGCGGCCACCGTGGCGTCCTACTTCCCCGAGGTGCCGCAGCCGATCCTCGCCGCCGCCTACGATCGCTACAAAGCACTCGGCATCTGGGGCCGGGACCCGATCCTGCCGCGCGACGGCTACGACCGGCTGCGCGCCGGCCTGGTCTCCGGCGGCCTGGTCGATCCCGGCACGCCGTTCGAAACCGCCGTCGATAACAGCCTGGCGGAGGAAATCCTCACCGCCGCGCCACACGCCTGAGTCTCACCGCAGAAGGAAATACGCATGCCGCACGCCACCACCGATGACGGAGTGCGCCTCTATTACGAAGAATCCGGCAGCGGAATCCCGGTGATCTTCGTGCACGAATACGCCGGCGACTGGCGCAGCTGGGAACCGCAGCTGCGCCACTTCGGCCAGCGCTACCGCGCCATCGCCTACAACGCCCGCGGCTACCCGCCGTCGGACGTACCCGAGAACGTGGCCGCCTACTCCCAGCACCGCGCGGCCGACGACATCCGGTCCATCCTCGACCACCTGAAGATCGACCGCGCCCATATCGTCGGCCTCTCGATGGGCGGCTTCGCCACGCTGCACTTCGGCTTCCGCCACCCGACGCGCGCCCGCTCCCTGGTGGTCGCCGGCTGCGGCTACGGCGCCGAAACCGAAAGCCGCGCCCGCTTCCGCGCCGAAGCCGAAGCCATCGCCGCCTTCATCGACCAGAACGGCATGCAAACCTTCGCCGCCAAATACGCCTACGGCCCGACCCGCGTGCAGTTCGAGAACAAGGACCCGCGCGGCTTCGCCGAATTCAAGCAATACCTCTCGGAACATTCCGCGCTCGGCGCGCGCAACACCCAGCTCGGCGTGCAGCGCGAACGCCCGTCGCTCTATGACATGA
>JAJYFW010000159.1 GCA_021785335.1 Pseudomonadota bacterium | reverse complement strand
CGCCATGCTTTCCGTGATCTTCTTCGGCCTCGGCATCCGCGCCTGGTTCAACCAGCCGGTGCGCGCCGCGGTCAACGAGAGCCTCGCGGTTGCGCGCGGCTATGTCGCGGAGAGCGAGCGCAGCATTCGCGGCGAGGCCATCGGCATGGCCAGCGACCTGGTGCGCGCCAACCAGTTCATCGCCGGCGACACCACCGCCTTCGCCAATTTCCTCGCCACCCAGACGACCCTGCGCGGGCTTTCGGACGCGGTGATCTTCGACCCCAAGACGCGCCAGGTGCTGGCCTCGGCCGGCCTGCTCGGCGGCTTCGGCGCGACGCCGCCGCCGCCCTGGGCCGTGGTGCTCGCCGAGAAGGGCCAGGTGGTGGTGCTCGCGGGCCCGAACTCGACGCGGGTGCGCGCGCTGATCCAGCTTCCCTCCATCCCGCCGGCGCTGCTGCAGGTGAGCCGCCCGGTTGATCCCACCATCCTTCACCACCTGCGGCTCACGGAGCAGGGCGCCTCGGCCTACCAGCGGCTCGACCGCAACCGCGCCAACCTGCAGATCGTCTTCGCGCTCATCTTCGCCGTGGTGGCGCTGCTGGTGCTGTTCGCCGCGGTCTCGGTCGCGGTGATGTTCGCCTCCGGCCTGGTGCGCCCGATCGCCGCCCTGGTCGCGGCGGCGGAGCGCGTGCGCGGCGGCGAGCTCGACGTGCGCGTCGATGAGCCGCGCTCGGACGACGAGGTGGCGGGGCTGATCCGCGCCTTCAACCGCATGACCGGCCAGCTCGCCGAACAACGGCGCGAGCTGATGGACGCCTATGGCCAGATCGACTCCCGCCGCCGCTTCACCGAGGCGGTGCTCTCCGGCGTCTCGGCCGGCGTCATCGGGCTCGACCGCGCAGGCGTGGTGGAGCTGCCCAACCGCGCCGCGAGCGCGCTGCTCGGCCGCGACCTTTGGAGCGCGATCGGCAAGAAGGTGGAGGAGGCGGTGCCGGAATTCGGCCCGCTGTTCGAGGAGGTGCGCGCGGCACCGGAGAGGAGCCGCACCGCGGAGATCGTGGTCGGCCCCGCGGGCTCGCGGCGGACGCTGCTGGTGCGCATCGGCGCCGAGCGGATCGGGGCCGAGCCCGGCCCGGAGCCGGGATCCGGTGCCGAGGGAGCGGGGGCGACCGTCACCGGCTATGTCGCCACCTTCGACGACATCACGGCGTTGCAGACGGCGCAGCGCACCGCGGCCTGGGCTGACGTCGCGCGGCGCATCGCGCACGAGATCAAGAACCCGCTGACGCCGATCCAGCTTGCCGCCGAGCGGCTCAAGCGACGCTTCGCCCGCGAGATCGAGTCGGATCCGGAGACGTTCCGCACCTGCGCCGACACCATCGTGCGCCATGTCGGCGACATCCGGCGCATGGTGGACGAGTTCTCGTCCTTCGCGCGCATGCCCCAGCCGGTGATGCGGCCCGAGGATCTCGGCCAGATCGTGCGCGAGGCGCTGGTGCTGCCGCGCGCCTCGCGCCCGGACATCGCCTTCGTCACCAACCTGCCGCCATCGGGCCCAGTGGTGCGCGCGGACCGCCGCCTGCTCGGCCAGGCGCTCACGAACCTGCTGCAGAACGCGATCGATGCGATCCTGATGCGCGGCGGCGAGGCGGGCCGTGAACCGGTCGGCCGCGGCCGAGTCGAGATCACGCTCGAGCAGCGCGGCGAGGAGGCGGTGCTCGCCATCGCCGACGACGGCGTCGGCCTGCCGGAGGCCGACCGCGAGCGCCTCACCGAGCCCTATGTCACCCACAAGCCCAAGGGAACCGGGCTCGGGCTCGCGATCGTGAAGAAGATTCTCGAGGACCATGGCGGGCATCTCGCACTTGCCGACCGCGCGCCGCGCGAGGACTGGCCGGGCGGCGGCGCGCTGGCGACGGTGACGCTGCGCCTCGCTTCCGCTTCCCGTCCCGACGCCACCCTTGCGGCACGGCCGGCGCCGTCGCAGGAAGGCGGCATGGAGCCCGAACACTTGGTAACCCTGCCGACCCATGGCCGCTGAAATCCTGATCGTCGACGACGAGCCCGATATCCGCGACCTCGTCGAGGGGATTCTCCGCGACGAGGGCTACGAGACCCGCCAGGCGGAAAACTCCGACGGGGCGCTCGCGGCATTCCGCCAGCGCCGGCCCTCGCTCGTCGTCCTCGACATCTGGCTGCAGGGCTCATCGCTCGACGGGCTCGGCATCCTCGAGGCGCTGCACGCGGAGGAGCCGCAGGTGCCGGTGGTGATGATCTCCGGCCACGGCACGATCGAGACCGCCGTCACCGCCATCCGCAACGGCGCCTACGACTTCATCGAGAAGCCGTTCCAGTCCGACCGGCTGCTGCTCGTGGTCCAGCGCGCGCTGGAGGCGGCGCGGCTGGAGCGGGAGAACGCGGAGCTGCGCCTGCGCGCGGGGCCGGAGACGGAGCTCGCCGGCAACAGCGGCGTGATCCACGCGCTGCGCGCCGCGATCGAGAAGGTGGCGCCAACCGGCTCGCGCGTGCTGATCAGCGGGGCGGCCGGCGCGGGCAAGGAAGTGGCGGCGCGCATGATCCACCGCCTCTCGCGCCGCGCCGACGGGCCGTTCGTGGTGCTCAACTGCGCGACGCTGAGCCCGGCGCGCTTCGAGGAGGAGCTGTTCGGCGTCGAGGGCGGCGCCGATGCCGCGCGCGAGCCGCGCCGCGCCGGCGTGCTGGAACGCGCGCATGGCGGCACGCTGCTGCTCGACGAGGTCTCCGACATGCCGCTCGAGACCCAGGGCAAGATCGTGCGCGCGCTGCAGGAGCAGGCCTTCGAGCGCGTCGGCGGCGGCGGGCGCGTGCGCGTCGACGTGCGGGTGCTGGCGACGACGAACCGCGACCTGCGGGCGGAGATCGGCAACGGGCGGTTCCGCGAGGACCTGTTCTACCGCCTCGCCGTGGTGCCGCTGCGCGTACCCTCGCTGCGCGAGCGGCGGGAGGACGTGCCGATGCTGGCGCGCCACCTCATGGCCCGCTCCGCCGAGACTTCCGGCATGCCGCCGCGGGGCCTCGCCGAGGACGCGGTGACGGCGCTGCAGGCCTATGACTGGCCGGGCAACGTGCGCCAGCTGCGCAACGTGATGGACTGGCTGCTGATCATGGCGCCGGGCTCGGCCGCGGAGCCGATCCGTGCCGCGATGCTGCCGCCGGAAGTGGCGGGTGCCGCGCCGATGCTGGCGAGCCTGGACCCCAGCGCGGACCTGATGGCGCTGCCGCTGCGCGAGGCGCGCGACCTGTTCGAGACCCAGTACCTGCAGGCGCAGCTGCTCCGATTCGCCGGCAACATCAGCCGCACGGCGCAGTTCGTGGGCATGGAGCGCAGCGCGCTGCACCGCAAGCTCAAGCAACTCGGCGTCGGCGGCGAGGACCGCGTCGCGGGGAGCGTCTGAGCCCCGTTGCCCGACCGGGGTTGCTTGACAGGAAGGGGGCCGCGTCCTACTCCGCGCGCCTCCCCTTTGCCTCAGCCCCACCTCCTTACCGTTGGATGTGCCATGCGCGTGCGTAACAGCCTGAAATCGGCCAAGACCCGGGACAAGAACTGCCGCGTGGTGCGTCGCGGCGGGCGCGTCTACGTGATCAACAAGAAGAACCCGCGCATGAAGGTGCGCCAGGGCTAAGCCCCGTCTTCTTGCGGGCGGCGGGTTTCGCCGCCAGATTCCCTCCTGATCGGGAGGGGCCATGATCCGACAGCCGGAACCCAAGCAGGACGTGCTCGACCGCCGCGAGGCGATCGTGGCGGGGCTGCGCGCCATTCTCCCGGACGATGCGGTCATCGCCGCGCCGCTTGAGCTCAAGCCCTACGAGACCGACGGGCTCTCCGCCTACCGCCAGCCGCCGCTCGCGGTGGTGCTGCCGCGCTCGACCGAGGAGGTCGCGGCGGTGATGCGCCTGCTCTCGCGCGAGGGCGTGCGCGTGGTCCCGCGCGGCGCCGGCACGTCGCTTTCTGGCGGCGCGCTGCCGATGGCGGACGCGGTGGTGGTGGGCCTCGCGCGGATGAACCGCATCCTCGAGATCGACGAGACCGACCGCTTCGCCGTCGTCGAGGCGGGCGTCACCAACCTCGCCATCACGGAAGCGGTGAAGCCGCGCGGCTTCTTCTACGCGCCCGACCCGTCATCGCAGCTCGCCTGCATGATCGGCGGCAACGTGGCGATGAACTCCGGCGGCGCGCACTGCCTGCGCTACGGCGTCACGTCCAACAACGTGCTCGGCCTGCGCGCCGTGACCGTGGATGGCGAGATCGTCACCCTCGGCGGCAGGTACCCCGACGCGGCGCCCACGGACTGGCTCGGCCTCGTCGTCGGCAGCGAGGGGCAGCTGCTCGTGGTGACGGAGGTCATCGTGCGCATCCTGCCGCTGCCGGAGGGTGCGCGCGCGATGCTCGCGGGGTTCCGCTCCAATGAGGTCGCGGGTGCGTGCGTGGACGCGATCATCTCCTCGGGCATCATCCCGGTAGCGCTGGAGTTCATGGACCGGCCGGCGATTCACGCCTGCGAGGCCTTTGCCCATGCCGGCTATCCGCTCGACGCCGAGGCGATGCTGATCATCGAGGTCGAGGGCAGCGAGGCGGAGCAGGACGCGCTGCTCGGGCGCATCCGCGCCATCTGCGAGCGTTTCGACCCCGTTTCGATGCGCGTCTCCCGGACCGCGGAGGAGAGTGCCGCGATCTGGAAGGGGCGGAAAGGCGCGTTCGGCGCGGTGGGGCGGATCTCGCCCGATTATATGTGCATGGACGGAACGATCCCGACCTCGCGCCTCGCCGAGGTTCTGGGCCGCATCCGCCAGATGAGCGCGGAATACGGGCTCGAGGTGGCCAACATCTTCCACGCCGGGGACGGCAACCTGCACCCGCTCGTCATGTTCGATGCCAACGACCCTGCGAGCCAGCACCGCGCGGAAGCGTTCGGCGCGGACATATTGCGCCTGTGCGTCGAGGTCGGCGGCTGCCTGACCGGCGAGCACGGCGTGGGCGTGGAGAAGCGCGACCTCATGGGCGAGCAGTTCGAGCCCGAGGAACTGGCGTTGCAGCGGCGCATCAAGGGCGCGTTCGACCCCGCCTGGCTGCTCAACCCGGCCAAGGTCTTCCCGCTGGTCGACGCGTGATCGCGCCCGAGCACGAGGCGGAGATCCAGGCCGCCATCGCCGAGGCCGCCGGCGCGCAGGGCCACTGGCGCATCGCCGGCGGCGGCACGCAGACGGGGCTGGAGGGCGGGCACGACGTGCTCTCGCTCGCGGCGCATCGCGGCATCGTGTTCCACGCGCCGAAGGAACTCGTCATCCGCGCCCGCGCCGGCACGCCGCTCGCGCAGGTCGAGGCGGCGCTGGCCGCCGAGGGCCAGCACCTAATCGCCGAGCCGCCGGACC
>JAJYFW010000158.1 GCA_021785335.1 Pseudomonadota bacterium | reverse complement strand
CGACAACCCGATGTGCGGCGACCGCGTCGAGGTCTGGGTCCGCCGGGACGGCGACAGGATCGCGGAAATCGGCTTCGAGGCCCGGGGCTGCGCCATCTCCATCGCCGCTGCCGACCTCATGGCCGACGCCGCCATCGGCCTCGACGCCAGCGAGGCCAAATCCCTCGGCGAACGCGTCGCCAGCCTCGCGCGCACCGGGGCAGGGGAGGGGGCCGACCTGGATCCGCTCCGCCCGCTTGCCGGCGTGCATGCTTTCCCGTCGCGCGTGAAGTGCGCCACACTCGCCTGGCACGCCCTCGACGCGGCGCTGGCCGGGAGCAGGGAGGCAACCAGTGAGTGAAACCCCCGCTACCCACGGCGCCTGGACGCCCGAGGGCGAGACCACGCCGCCCGTCTCCGACGACGCCGTCATCGGTGCCATCGCGACTGTCTACGACCCGGAAATCCCGGTCAACATCTACGAACTCGGCCTCATCTACGCGATCGAGATCGCCGGGGACGGCGCGGTGAAGATCGAGATGACCCTCACCGCCCCCGGCTGTCCCAGCGCGCAGGAACTGCCCCAGCAGGTCCAGGACGCCATCCTCGCCGTCCCCGGCGTCAGCGCCTGCGATGTGGACGTGGTCTGGGACCCGCCGTGGGACCCGAGCCGCATGTCCGACGACGCCCGCCTCGCCCTCAACATGTTCTGACTCCGTACGAGATCAAAACGATGAGCGAAGTCGCCGCCCGCCCCCGCCGCCCCCTGCCGCCGCTGATGTCCCTCACGGACACCGCGGCCGAACGCCTGCGCGCGCTGTACGCGAAAGGCGAGGCGGGCAAGCTGCTGCGCATCGGCGTGCGCTCCCGCGGCTGCTCCGGCCTCTCCTACGACCTCAACTGGGTCAATGCGGCCGGCCCCGGCGACGAGACCGTCACGGACAAGGGTGTCACCGTCCTCGTCGATCGCAAGGCCACGCTCTTCCTCATCGGCACCATGATGGACTACGAGAACACGCCCCTCTCCCAGGGTTTTACGTTCACGAACCCGAACGAAAAAGGCCGCTGCGGCTGCGGCGAGAGCTTCCACGTCTAGCGTCGGGGCTTTCGTGTAAACACCGCCACCGTCTCCACATCCGCGCTCCACAGAAACGCGTCGATCGGCACCGCGCCCTCGCACCCATACCCCGCTTCGCGCAGGAGCCCCGCATCCCGCGCCAGTGCCTCGGGGTTGCAGCTCACCATCACCACCCGCGCCACCCCCACACCGGCTAGCGCCGCAACCTGCTCCCGCGCCCCCGCATAGGGCGGGTCCAGCACCACCGCGGCGAAGCCCCGCAGCTCGGCGCCCGCCATCGGTTGCCGCGCCAGGTCGCGTCGCACCACCCGCACATGCCTTCCCGCCACCCGCGACGCGGCATCGAGCGCGGCACACGCGCCCGCATCCCCCTCCACCGCCGTCACCGCTCGCCCGTTCGCCATCGGCAACGAAATCGTCCCCACCCCCGCGAACAGGTCCAGCACCGCGCCCTTCGCCGGCAACGCCGCCAGCACCGCGGCAACGATCGCCCCCTCCGCCTCCCGGCTCGCCTGCAGGAACGCCCCCGGCGGCGGCGTCACGGCCGCGCCGCCAAACGCAACGGAGGGGCGGGACAATTGCACCGCGACATCCGGCGCGCCGCGCCCCACGGCCCAGGCAACCCGCGGAACCCCGAACGCGCGCGCGAATTCCGCAAGCCTCGCCCGATCTGGAACCGAAACATCCCCCCCGGCCCGGATCAGCACATCCGCCCCGGTATCCAGCAGGTTGAGGTGCACATCAGCCTCACGGCGAAAACCGCCAAGCCGCGCCAGCAATTCCCGCAATGGCTGCAACAGCGAAACGAGTTCCGGCGTCGCGATCGCGCATTCGCCGAGGTCCACCACCCGGCTCTCCCGCGCCGCGTGCAACCCCAGCACCACGCCCCCGCGTTCCCGCCGCGCGGCCAGGTCCAACCGCCGCCGCGTCCCCGGCGCGCCCGCCACCAACCCGGCCACGGGCGCATCGCCAAACCCGGCGCGCCCTAGCGCCGTCACCACGCGCCCGCGCTTCCACGCCCGGTACGGCTCATCCCGCCAGTGCTGCAACCGGCACCCGCCGCACTCGCCGAAGTGCCGGCACACGGGCGCCACCCGGTCCGCGGACGCCTCCACCACCTCGCCCGAAGCCGCCAGCGCCTTCCCCCGCCGCGTCACCGCGCCGAGCGCCACCCGCTCCCCCGGCAGCACGAACGGCACGAACACCGGCCCGTCCGGGCCGCGCACCACCCCGTCGCCGCCGCCGGCGACGTGATCGACGACGGCGTCCGTCGTCAGGCCCCGAAGGCGGAAAGACCCGTCTGCGCCCGCCCGAGGATCAGCGCATGCACGTCATGCGTGCCCTCGTACGTGTTCACCGCCTCGAGGTTCATCACGTGGCGGATCACATGGTATTCGTCGGCGATCCCGTTGCCGCCGTGCATGTCCCGCGCCTCGCGCGCGATCGCCAGCGCCTTGCCGCAGGAATTCCGCTTCACCAGGCTGATCATCTCCGGCGCCGCCCGCCCCTCGTCGAGCAGCCGTCCCACCCGCATCACCGACTGCAGCCCGATCGTGATCTCGGTCTGCATGTCCGCGAGCTTCTTCTGGATCAGCTGCGTCGCCGCCAGCGGCCGCCCGAACATCTGCCGCTGCAACGTGTACTCCCGCGCCGCCTGCCAGCAGAACTCCGCCGCCCCCAGCGCCCCCCACGCGATCCCGAAGCGCGCGTTGTTGAGGCAGGAGAACGGTCCCTTCAGGCCCGCGACGCCCGGCAGCATCGCCTCCTCGGGCACCTCCACGTCCTGCATCATCACCATCCCGGTGACGGAGGCGCGCAGGCTGAACTTGCCCTCGATCTTCGGCGCCGTGAGCCCCTTCATCCCCTTGTCGAGGATGAACCCGCGGATCGCCCCCTCGTCATCCTTCGCCCAGACCAGGAACACGTCGGCGATCGGCGAGTTGCTGATCCAGGTCTTCGACCCGTTCAGCACATACCCGCCCGCAACCTTCCTCGCCCGCGTCCGCATGGAACCGGGATCGGACCCCGCGTCCGGCTCCGTGAGCCCGAAGCAGCCAACCCACTCGCCCTTCGCGAGCTTCGGCAGGTACTTGTCCTTCTGGCCCGCGGACCCGAACGCATGGATCGGATACATCACCAGCGAGGACTGGACGGAAAACGCGCTGCGATAGCCGGAATCAACCCGCTCCACCTCGCGCGCGATCAGTCCGTAGGAGACGTAGTTGACGCCGGCGCAGCCATACCCCTCCAGCGTCGCGCCGAGGAATCCCATCTCCCCCATTTCCGACATGATCTCGCGATCGAAACGCTCGTGCCGGTTTGCCTCGATCGCCCGGGGAAACAGCTTCTCCTGGCAATAAGCATGCGCCGCGTCGCGGATCGCCCGTTCGTCCTCGCTAAGCTGGTCATCCAGCCGCAGCGCGTCGTCCCACTGGAACGGGATGAATTTCCCCTTCCGGCCTGTCTCGACCTTCGTGGCGACGTTCATGCTGCTTCCTCCGTCTCGGCGCGGACGGAGCGTGCGACGGGCGCCGCCCGCCTGGCAAGCCGCATGAAGGCCGGCACGTCCTCGCCGAACCCGACCACCCGCTCGCCCCCCTGCCGTTCGTTGACGTGCCGTTCGTTGACGTGCCGTTCGTTGACGTGCCGCTCGCCCCCGTGCCGCTCGCCCCCATGCCGCTCGCCCCCATGCCGCTCGCCCTCATGCCGCTGCGCCGGGCGCCGCTCGTGCGCGGCGCGTTCGGGCCGCGCCGGGTGCTCCGCCCGCGTCACCGCCGCCTCGGCTCTCGGCGCCTCCACCCGGACCGCCTCCGTCCTCGGCGCCTCATCCCTGGCCGCCTCGGCCCTCGGCGTCTCCGCCCGCGGCGCGCGCGCGGCCCTGGGCGCACGCGGCTCGCGCGGTGCCTTCGCCTCGCGCCTGGGCGCCGCCTTCGCGCCGGCGCGTCCCCGTCCACGCCCGCGTCGCCGCGAATCCCCCTCGGCCCACGCCGCGGTCTCGATCCCCTCCACCTCGATCGGCGGGATACTGTGCCCGATCAGCGCTTCGATCGCGTCCACCGCCGGCTTGTCCTCCGGCATCGCCAGCGTGAACGCCCGCCCCTCGCGCCCCGCCCGCCCGGTCCGCCCGATGCGGTGCACATAGTCCTCGGCATGGTGCGGCACGTCGAAGTTGAACACGTGCGACAGCCCGCCGATATCGATCCCCCGCGCCGCCACGTCCGAGCAGCACAGCAGCCGTATCTCGCCGCCCTTGAACGCCTCCATCGTCGCGAACCGCGCGGACTGCGCCATGTCCCCGTGCAGCGCGCCGACCGAGAACCCGTGCTTGCGCAGCGACTTGTAAAGGACATCGACGTCCTTCTTGCGGTTGCAGAAGATCAGCGCGTTCTGCACGTCCTCCGCCCGGATCAGCCGCCGCAGCGCCTCGCGCTTCTCCATCTCGTCCACCACGGCGAGCCCCTCGGTGATCGTCGTCGCCACACTCGCCGGCCGCGAGACGGTGATCTCCTTCGGGTTGCGCAGGAACGCGTCCGCCAGCCTGCGGATCTCGGGCGCCATCGTCGCCGAGAAGAACAGTGTCTGCCTCAGCGGCGGCAGCAGCGAGACGATGCGCTCGACATCCGGAATGAACCCCATGTCGAGCATGCGGTCCGCCTCGTCGATCACCAGGATCTTCACGTCCGTCAGCAGCATCGTGCCGCGCTCGAACATGTCGATCAGCCGCCCTGGTGTCGCGATCAGCACATCCACGCCGCGCATCAGCAGGTCGCGCTGGTCGGTCATGCTCTCGCCGCCGATCACCAGCGCGTGCGTGAGCTTCAGGTGCTTGCCGTACTGGACGAAATTCTCCGCCACCTGCAGCGCCAGTTCCCGCGTCGGCTCCAGGATCAGGCTGCGCGGCATGCGCGCCCGCGCCCGCGTGCCGGAGAGGATGTCGAGCATCGGCAGCGTGAAGCCCGCGGTCTTGCCGGTGCCGGTCTGCGCGCAGCCCAGCACGTCGCGCCCCATCAGCACCACCGGGATCGCCTGCGCCTGGATCGGCGTCGGCGTGGTGTAGCCCTTCTCGCCCACCGCCATCACCACCGCGTCGGACAGCCCCAGCTCGGCGAACCCGTTGCGCGGCTGTTCCTCCTCGCCGGCCTCCTCGGCCGCCGCTGCGGACGCGGGCTCGGAATGCGCGGCGGAAGCCGCGATGGTGTCGAGGTCGTCGGTGTTGTTGTCGGTCACGCGGGAGCTTTCAGCGATTTGGTCGAGCGATGCCTGGCGGCGGTGAGCGGACGGGGCGCGCATCGTCCAGGGAAGGGGTGCGCGGCACCGTCGCGGCCCGCTGCTGCGGGCAACGCCGCGCGTATCGACAAACC